>JBIOHJ010000014.1:0-36662 GCA_044448905.1 Bacteroidia bacterium
GCCCGTGGTGAAGATTTTGAGAAATGCACTTATAAAAACTTAGGGCATATTGAGGTGATAGACCAGGTTGAAGTTGCTAAATATTTGGGCACACTCCCTTACGTTGACAAAAGCCGTATCGGTGTTTTCGGGTGGAGCTATGGCGGCTATATGACCTCGTTATTGATGACTAAAGGCGCTGATTATTTTAAAGCCGGCATTGCAGTAGCTCCAGTTACCAACTGGAAGTTTTACGATACCATTTATACCGAAAGGTATTTATTAACTCCGCAGGAGAACCCAAACGGTTATAACGATAACTCGCCAATCAATTTCGCGAAATTGTTGAAAGGAAAGTTTTTGCTCATGCACGGAACAGCTGACGATAATGTACATTTCCAGAATTCGATGGAATTTGTAAATGCACTTGTCAACGAGAAAAAACAATTTGAAACATTTTTTTATCCTGACAAGGCTCACAGCATTAGTGGTGTACGTTTGAATTTGTACACCAAAATGACTGATTTTATTTTGGAAAATTTATGAGTGTGTTTATTTTATTAACCTGATGAATAAATACAAGCTCAGAGTAAATACCAAAACACGGATTTTAAATTCGTGCAGGAAAATTTTTACCCTGCCTCCTTTTGAGAATATTCTTGTAAAATTTTCAAAAGGCAAATCACCGGACTCGTTTGCAGGCAAATTGATTCCACCCTGTTATTTATACCCTCGCAGTTCTATCAGGACAGTTGTGAGAAACGGATTTAAGTTCGAATTGGATATTCACGAAGCCGTTGATCATTTTATTTATTTTGGTTTTAAAGAATCCGCGCGCGAAGCTTTGTACAGCCTTGTTAAACAAGGCATGGTAGTGCTCGATGTTGGAGCCAACATTGGCGAAACTTCCATAATGTTTTCAAATCTCGTTAAAAGTGAAGGCAAGGTTTACTGTTTTGAGCCCGATGATTTAAATTTCAAAAAATTGTCCCGAAATATTTCTATTAATGGTATTAAAAATATCGAACCGTTTCAAATTGGGCTTGGTAACGAAAACAAAAAAGCGAAGTTGTTTAATGTGAGAGAATCAAATAGCGGAATGAAACGGGTTCTGAATGATGCGTCCGGTAATTTTGATTTTACTGAAATAAATATCCGCACTCTTGATGCGCTTGGCGAAGAAAGAAAAATCAATCACATTGATTTGATTAAGATTGATGTGGAGGGTTTTGAATTTAATGTATTAACGGGAGCATCAGAAACCTTAAAAAGATATAAACCGATTTTATTTATTGAGCTGATTGATAATAACCTTCGAGAACAGGGTGCAGATTCAGCCGGGCTCATTAATTTTCTTTCTTCTTTAGGTTACTCAGTTACTCATTCCGAATCTGGAAGGAAGCTTACATCCGCAATGAATTTTTCCGGTTGCCATTACGATATTATTGCACGCCATTCCTGAATTATTTATTTAATTTTATTATTTTTATATCCTATTTAACAATTTAAAATCATTAAAAAAATGAAAACAAACAAAACAACTCTATTGCTTGTTGCATGTTTTTTATTCGCAACAACTCAAACCTCAAATGCGCAGTTAAAAACACCTGCACCCAGCCCGTTGCAAACGTTCACGCAGGCATTCGGCTTGGGAGAAATTAAAATTGAATATTCGCGTCCTTCTGTAAAAGGCAGGGTAATATTTGGCGACCTTGTTCCTTACGGAACAATATGGAGAACCGGGGCCAATAACGCTACCAAAATTACTTTTGATGATGATATTAAAGTAAACAATACTCCTGTTGCAGCCGGTACTTATGCGCTTTACACTATTCCCGGTCAGACTGAATGGGATATTATGCTGTATAAAGATTTGGAATTGGGCGGCAATACTCATGAATACAAACCCGAAAATGAATTGATGCGGTTTAAAATTAAACCCGTAAAAACAAATGAGAAGGTCGAAACATTTACCATTGCAATCAATGATATGACTTTTACAACCTGTAAAATTGATTTGGTTTGGGAAAACACACGGGTATCTGTCCCTGTTATTTCCGATCACGATGCAAGAGTGATGAAGCAAATTGACAATGCACTATCACCCGATGACAAACGTCCCTATTTTTCAGCTGCAAGTTATTATTATGATAACGGAAAGGATTTGAATAAAGCTTTGGAATGGGCAAGCAAGGCAGCTGAATTAAATCCCAAAGCATATTGGATTACGCATACCAAAGCCAAAATACTGATGAAGATGAAGGATTATCCGGGCGCTATGCGTACTGCCGAAGCTTCAAAAGCAACTGCTATTGCCGAAAAAGATGACCACTATGTAAGCTTAAATGACAAGCTTATGGTTGACATCAGGAACAATATGGGTAGTAGATAGAGCATAAAGCTTTACTGTATAAAAAATCTCCGCCCTGAACTGGCGGAGATTTTTATTTTGTTCTCACTTTAAGAATTCTCATAATTTGCGAGATCAGTATTACCAGCAGGCATCCAATCACGTTGAGCCACAGAAAAGCTGTTACATCATACCACCATAGCGCTGCAATAATTAATTCAGAAATAATTGCAGCATAAAAAACTTCAGCAGCTTTAATCTTTTTAAAATAAAATGCTACCAGGAAAATACCGAGAATAGTTCCGTAAAAAAGCGAGCCAATTATATTTACCACTTCAATCAGGTTTCCCTTTTTTCCGGCATACAGAGCGCTAACAATACAGAATATTCCCCATGCAACCGTTGCAAACCGTGAAACAGCAAGGTATTTTTTATCGGTGCCGGTTTTATTAAACGAGCGGATATAAAAATCAACTGCTGTTGCCGAAGCCAGCGAATTGAGCCCTGCTGCCAGCGATCCCATCGAAGCCAGGAATATAACGGCTACCATCAACCCGATAAACCCAACCGGCATATGACTCGTTACAAAATGCAGGAAAACGTAATTGGTATCGTTTACATCAGCCGTTTTTTTATTCTTCTTCATCAAAGCAATGGACTCATTCCTGATTTCATTTGCTTTTGAATTTATCTTTAGCAATTCATCTTTCATTTTGTCAACTTCTGGTTCATTACCTGATTGAATCATACGCGAAAGGTCAAGCGCTTTTATATTCTTTACTTCATTGATTTCAGCATATTGTTTTTCCAGGCTCTTAAACTCTGCTTCGTATATGCTGTTATGAATTGCTTTTATTTCGTTCTTATTAAAAAATATCGGTGACGGGTTAAACTGGTAAAACGCAAAAACAAGTATGCCAATCAGTAAGATAAAAAACTGCATTGGAATTTTAACAAGCCCGTTCATCAGTAAACCCATCCGGCTTTGCGTGACCGAGCTTCCTGTCAAATACCTCCCCACCTGCGATTGATCGGTTCCGAAGTATGCAAGCTGTAAAAAGAATCCTCCAATGATACCCGACCATATGTTATAACGATTACTAAAATCAAGCTTCCAGTCAATCAAATTCATCTTTCCCATTTTGCCGGCTAACTGCATGGCACTACCCCAACCCGAATGTGAGGGCAGTAGCGCTGCTACCACGAAACCTGCTGCCGCTAAACTCATTAAAATAATGCTCATCTGCAGCAATTGGGTATACGAAACCGCCCGCGTTCCTCCATAAACAGTATAAATTATAACCAGTAACCCTATCATGCACGTAGTTACATTTATATTCAAATCCAAAATAGATGAAAGAATAATTGCCGGTGCATAAATGGAAATTCCCGTAGCCAAACCCCGCGATAATAAAAACAAAAGCGAGGTAAGCGCACGGGTTCTGTGGTCAAATCTTTTTTCTAAAAATTCATACGCGGTATATACTTTAAGTCGGTGAAAAACCGGTATAAAAGTTATGCACAAAACGATCATTGCAATGGGTAAGCCGAAATAAAACTGCACAAACCGCATTCCATCGCTGTACGCAAGCCCCGGCAACGAAAGGAAAGTGATTGCACTTGCCTGTGTTGCCATTACTGAAAGGCATACATGATACCACGGCAGTTGCTTATTCGCCAGGAAAAAACTTTCTAAGTTATGATGATGTCGACTTTTCCAGATGCCGTAAGCAACAATCAAAAAAAGTGTAAGTGCAAGTACAGCCCAATCAATTGCACTCATGAGAAATAAATGGTAAGTAAATAATAAACCATTATCTGCAAAAGCAAAAACCCCGTAACAAGCCAATAAAGGTTTTTCCAGTTTTTAAGTATGGGCGGTTTTTCTTCTTCCGGGCGCATATTTTTTTTCCGAAACTACTCAAAAAGTTTCAGAATATATATCCTGAAAAATTTTGAAAATAAAAAGGAAAATCCTAAAAATTTCTCCCCTATTTTCCAGTCAACCTGGTTGTCACTTGGCCTCCTTCCATGATTAATTTTCCTTTGCTTCTCCTGGTGTATTATTAAGAAAAGTATAGTAAAACATTAATAAACCATTATTCTCTTAAGATGCCTAACAAACACTGAAAAAATTTCATATATTTGAAAGTTGAAAATCTTGCGGTAAAAATATTGTTGAAAATTCAGTTATGAACGCTTGTAAATCTATCGTTTATTTAATTACGTTTGAATATTGTTTATGATACAATGAATTTTTTTTATACATACAGGAAGTTCTTGATTTTATTATCCTGTTTATGGATACCATATTTTTCAGTTGCACAGCTAACTTTAACAGAATGGAATTTTCCTAACAATCCTGACAATGCAATTGTTGACATAAGCAATCCTCCAAATGCTGCCCAAACTATTAGTACAGTTGGCGGAACAGGCGCAATTAGTTATGGAGTAAATACAGGCGCAACAACCTGGTGCGCATGGTGTACAAACTGGAATAGCGGAATAAACGCAAAATGGTGGGAAATAACCTTAAATACTACCGGATATTTTAATCTCGAACTTTCATCAAAGCAAACCAGTTCAGCAACGGGACCGCGCGATTTCAAAGCCCAATATCGTATTGGAGCCGGGGCATGGACTGACTTCCCTGTAATTCCAACCGTTACCATCACCACCGCAAACAACTGGACCAATGCCTCGCACCTTATTACTAGCCTGGCATTACCCGTTGCCTGTGAAAACCAGCCCGCTATTTCAATCCGCTGGATTATGACCACCAATACCGCTGTAAATCTTGGTACGGTAGCTTCAGGCGGTTCTTCCCGTATTGATGATATTAATATTTCAGCAAATTCACTCGAACATTATCGCTCCGTTGCATCAGGCAACTGGAACAACATTGCTACTTGGGAATCATCACCTAACTTAATTGCTTGGTCTCCTGCAGTAATTCCGCCATCAAAATATTCACAGACTATTTTAATTCGCAGCCCTCATACCGTTACCATCTCTGCAAGCGCTACAATGGATGAAGTCACCATTCAAAACGGAGCCATTTTAAATTACAGTGCAGGAACACAAACTATTTATGACGGAACCGGAGTTGATTTCCAGGTTGACGGAACCTTTATCGATGCTTCCGCCAGCAGTACTGTTTGGAATGGTTCACCTAAATGGCAGCTTGGTGCAAATGGCACTTACATAAAAACACAGGCTACAATCGCAACTAACTGGCAAAACAATTACAACGGTGGTATCAGTACTATTCCCGCAACTGCAAATTGGTATATTCGGAAAACTGGAGTTGCAAACCCTGCTGTTACTACTGTAGGAATGTATTATCCGAACCTTATTATCGAAAATGTTGCAGGGGGAAACTGGGCAACGGCAGTAGGTTCCACTTTTAGTGGGTCGGCAAACTTTGCAACCATAAAAGGAAATTTTGATATAGGCGGAACATCAGGACTTGGCACTGTTGATTTTTTATGTGACAATACCAATGCCACCTGCATACAGGTGCAGGGAAATATGTTTATACGTACAGGGTCAGCACTGCGCAATAACGGAACCGGGTTTGAATTATATGCTAACCTTACAGTTGACGGCAGCACAAGCTACGATGCCAACGATGCACGCAGGTTCAAATTCAGCGGAGGCGTGGCACAATTTCTTTCCGGAACAGGAAGCTTAAACTCATTTGGCGTTTACCAGTTCCAAATGACGAAGTCAGCCAATGACCTAACGCTTAACAGGTCCGTAAAAGTAAATAACAATCTCGATTTGCAGACCGGTATTATCAATTCAACCATGACGAATATTATGGTTATTGAAGACAATGCAACCGCAACCAATACTTCCAATGCCAGCTTTGTACGCGGACCCGTTCGTAAGCTTGGCGATGAGGCATTTACTTTCCCTGTCGGAAAAAATAACGATTACCAGGCAATAGGATATAGTGCAGGACCACCGGGAGGTGGACCTTTCTGGACAGAAACTTTTCAAAACGGTTGTTCGTCTGACTGCTATGCAACTTCCTATGTGGGTCCGAATGGCTCGTGGACAACAACTAACACCGGTGCCAACGGAAGTGACCCGAATATTTGGTACATAAGCGGTGCCGAATGTGGAAACACTCCTCCTGCTTGCGGAACTGCATGCGGAGGAACTGACCCTTCTTTGCATATAGGATCAAATCCAAGTGTGCTGGGTGATATTGGTGCTGCCTACCTTGCAGGTGGTTTAGGATTCTGGTTTCCGCAAACAAACGTACGGGTAGAATCACCTGTTATTAATTGCACCGGGTATTCAAATATTACTTTATCATTCAACTATATTGAATGGGGGTCAGGAGCAGTGGATGATGCAAGCCTGTGGTATTATGATGGCTCAACATGGTCAATGCTTATTAACCTGGCAAAAACTGCCTGTTGCGGAGGTCCCTGCAATGGTTCACGTCAAGGTATGTGGACAGGATATTCCCAGTTACTGCCTGTAAGTGCCAACAATAATCCAAATGTTAAAATAGGATTCAACTGGACTAATAATGATGATAATGTAGGCGAAGACCCTTCCATTGCCGTTGACGATATTGTACTTTCAGTTGCTTCCGCCACCGAACAATTTACTGCCGAATATTTCTACACCAATCCACAAATTCCATATGGAAACAGTTTGTTGCCAAGTTTGTCTTATATAAGCAGTTGTGAATATTGGATTCTCACACGCGATATCGGTTCGTCCAACCGTACCGTTACACTTACATTTGATGCCAATAGTTGCGGATTTCAGAACTCACCTCCCGATCTTTTAGTAGCTAATTACAATACAGGCGACTGGTATGACCGCGGTAATGGTGGGTTTACCGCCACAACAGTTACTACCGCTGCACCTCAGACTGTTTATGGACCTTACACGCTAGGTTCTATTTTGCCTTTGCCGGTTGAACTGGTAACCTTTACTGCAAAATACAATGGAAAAACCGTTGACTTAAACTGGATAACTGCGTCAGAAATTAACAACGATTATTTTACTGTTGAAAGAACACGGAATGCGAGAGATTTTATTACTGTTGCTAAAGTTAACGGAGCCGGTACCACAACTTCAACGCATTTCTACAAAGCAAATGATACTTCCCCGTTAGAGGGAGTTTCTTATTACCGCCTGATTCAAACAGATTTTGATGGAACTGATTCGTACAGCCACCTGGTGCAGGTAAACATTAATGAAAATGCTTCGGGAGTTTCCGGAGTTTATTCCTCTTATAATTTTGGAGAAATTTATTTCGATATTACGGGCATAAGCGGGATTCTTAATGTTGAAGTTATTGATGTTCTTGGCAGAGTAACCATCAGCAAAAAAATTGAACCGGTTGTTCAAAACAACATTTACCGGATTGATGCATCCGCATTGAGAAGAGGAGTTTACACTTTGCGTATTTCAAATGTATCATCTGTAATAAATAAAAAGTTTTTTTATTAATCTTTTTCACTGATCACTGTCAGCCTGAAATCGAAAGGATTCAGGTTTTCTTTTAGAGTATAAATGAATTGTTCCCCGAATTTTAAATAGTAAGGAATGAAACTATCGTACCGTTCCTGGAAAGAATTTTCAGGAAATATTTTTTCTTTTATTTTTCTTACCTGCTGAATCGAAGTTTCGTGCTTCTTTTTTTCAGTGCGCAAGAGTTTAGCTTCTAAATTCCTTAGGCTGCTGATGGTTCTTTGCTTCTCCCCTTCTATTGCTGCAATTAATGAATGATCGGCCTGTTCTGATTTTCGCTTTATGCTTTCATAAATATTTTGCACCTCATCCATTTCCTTTAAAAATGATATTGAAGAATCTGAACCTTCAGTAATATGTTTCTTAATTAAATCATCAACCGGCAAAAATAAATTTTCAATAGATAAATTAAGCTTCTTCAATTTTGCCTCAACACTTTCATCAATCCACAAAACACAATTACGCAGCATGAGAACCGGAAAACTTATTTTATAATAATCGAACATGTCTTTATATTCAAGCCAGTAGCTTATTTCAGCAGGTCCACCTACATAAGCAATATTGGGTAATACTTTTTCCGCATATAATGGCCTTAAAACGACATTGGGACTAAAATTTTCCGGATGTTTCTCCAACTTATTCAGCAATTCATTCCCCTGAAACTTCAACTGTGAATTGTGAATCGTGAACTGTGAATCATTTTTTTCAATTCTTTCTCTTTCATTTTCCTGTAAATAAAACAAGTTAATTTCTCTTGGATTCACCTGCGGTTTATATGCTGCTCCAAGCTTTAAAATTGTTTCATTTAACTTTTTGAATGCTGTGTTATTCAGCACATCATCTTTCATTATTTCAGAAAATAAGGTTTTCAGGTTTTTATCATCTCCGTCAATAATTACCAAACCATATTTTGAAAATAAATTATGCAACAAATACCGGGTCGCATCCGCAAGGTTTTTGTTTTCGAGATAAGATTGCTCAAATAGCTGCAATAGTTTTCTCGCGTTTTCGCTTTCCCCGATAATTGATTTCAGTTCTTTTAATACCAGTTTAATGGTTTCAACTGGAATTCGTCCGCATGCTCCTTTTTTATCCTGCTTCCACTCTATTTTTTTTCCGAATAAATGAATATGGTTTATTTCCTCAAAGTCGTGGTCTTCGGAAGCCATCCAGTAAACCGGAATAAAATTATAATGAGGATAATGCGTGGTAAGCTTTTGAGAAAGATTTATGGTAGAAATTATTTTGTACAAAAAATAAAGCGGTCCTGTAAAAATATTCAATTGATGTCCGGTGCAAACCGTAAACGTATTTTCATTACCCAATGACTCGATGTTCGATTCAACTTTCCTGTTGAATTCAAAATCATTTTGAAATATATTTTTATACTGACTGCTTAAAACTTCGACCAATGTTTTCCGGTCAGTTTTTTCTTTTTTCTTTTGTTCAATTGCTTTTTCAAAAGAATTTAATTCAGGCCGAAAGCTGTAATAATCTGCGAGTGATTTAACATCGTTCAGGTAATCAGAAACCAAAGGAGGCAATATTCCGGTTTTTGAAAAGTCGAGAAAAGATTTTTTCATGCCTGATTATTTGGCGTGAAATTAATAATTATAAACTTCAGCGTGTTTACAAACCACTAACGACCTTGTCTTTTGGATATTTTACAGAAAAAGTAAATATCTTTTTGATAGTTTCGTTAGGAGGAATCTGAAGTTTCCATGTGAGTTTGCCTGTTTCCGTATTGTGTTCTGCCCCTGAAATTTCGATTAGCTTCACTTCAATATCCTTATCCTGTGAAATGGGAAGCTGGTCCTCAAGATTTATTTCAACCGAATCTTTTTTCGAATTACGAATTTTAAATTCATAACTCAATGTCTTTGTTCTATTACCGCCCAAAAATTGATTTGAAGAAAAGTCTTTAAGTTTTTCACGTGTGATAATAATTTTCTTGTCTCTGCCAAAAGAAAAATGCAGGGTGTCTTCGGTGCTTCTTGAATCTATATACGATTCACCCACATAGCCCCCCTCGAAATAAATGTTGGCATTGCCGGGCAATAAATTATATTCCTGCCAGCCAGTTATATCCGCAACTAAAAAGGCATCCCTGTCCAGCTTAGGAGTTGAATAATAATTATACAAAGCGTGTAGGGAATAATTCTGAACATCAACAGCATATTGCTTTCCATCAGAAAAAATTGAATAGGGAATATTGATTTCAAATTCAGTTGACAGCTGGTTTTCATTTATCGTTACTTCATCAGCAACTGTTTGTGCATTTTTATCCACCACAACCATCTCCATACTTTTCGACTCGGCTGTTGCCGGAACACCTTCTCTTCCTTTCATCTGGCTCCTGTTTAATAACTGCGGGTAATAAAAATTCAGGTACCATGGATATAACGCGGGTTTTGTTCCACCCAAAGTTGGATTTCCGGTTGATAATTTTAATTTCACCTGGTCCCAATCCTCGCCTGTATTCTGGCTCACATTAGCTTTATAGGCAAGTTGAACCGGGCTTTTAATATCTTTTGAACGGATGTCGTAAAATGGTGTCCAGGTTACCTCATTTACAAAATAGCTAAAATCAAATTGAGAATTGATTTTCGTTTTTGCGGAAATTGTTATTACAATGTTACTTGTTGGTTTATTTTGTTTTGCATTCAGTTCGTTTAACTGGTGCTGTACTTTATCAATTTTCTCTTTCAGCTTTTTCTCGGAAATCGTTTCATCAAGAAGCTTATCTTTTATATCAGCCAACCGGACTCGAAGAAAATCCGCCACACTTTCCAACTCATCACTGTTGATTCCTGAATTTGCACCTCCAACATTTTTATTTGCAAGCACGAGCGATTGCTCTTCATTAAGCACCGACTTCCGGTTTTGCAATCGGCCCATAACTAAATTCAGGCTTTCCAGTGAATCTTCCAGAAATTTTATTTCGGGCGATTTTTTCTCGCTGTTTAAATAATTTAATTGGTGCACAACCGACAGAATGGTAAAATCGCCCTTGCCGTTCATACTTATACTTTGGGGGTTAATTGCAGAAGAAAGATTTTTGATGATAACCCGTGTAGTGCCGGCATCGACCATTGTTTTTGCCGAACGCGAAATCATTGCACCATTAAGAAATACAGTAACTTCTTTAATCTCTGAATTTGAAATGCTTTTTTCATCGTCAGCCTTCGAAAGACTATTGGTAAACAGCAAAACAGCCGTTAAAAATAAATTTAACTTTTTCATAGGAATATGGTTTTTGATTATGATGAAACTAAAAATGAAATTCCATAAACCGAGCGAAATTATTTTTCGTTCAGCTTGGCTTTTACATTTTTTAATTCGATGCTGTAATTTGACTCCGACATGCTGGTTTCGTTCTTAAAATAAAACACGCCTCCCCAGTTATAAACTATTTTATAAAAAACATCCTGTGTGATTGACCGCTTAATTACAGTACGGTATAAAGTACGGTTATTTTCGGTGATGGTTTCTTCCGAAATACCTTCGGGATAATTTTTATTCAGCGTTGGCAAAGCAGCCTGCGCTGCCTGCTGCTTTTGTTTTTGTTCCTGTGCCTTTGCATAGGCTTCCTTCTGGTCTTCAATTTCTTTTAGTCTGCGGGCTTCGGCTTCAGCTAATGCTTTTTTCTTTGCTTCATCAATTGCAGCGAGGCGAGCAGCTTCATTCGCCTTACGCGTACTATCTGAAATAAACTTCGCTCGGGCAGTTGCTTCAGCCTGCGCTTTGGAAATCGAATCAGCAATAAACTTTGTCCTCGCCAATTCATCAGCTTTAGCTTTGTTTATCGAATCCTGTTTTGCTTTTTCTATTGCGAGCAGCCTTAAGCGTTCTTCTTCTTTCGCTTTAGCAGTGGAATCAGCTACAAATTTTGTACGCGTGTCCGCAACAATCTTTGCCTGCGCTATGGAGTCCTGCCTGGCTTTTTCTATTGCTGCTAAACGAATACGTTCATCCTCTTTTGCTTTGGCAGTAGAATCAGCTACAAATTTTGCGCGCACATCCGCAAGAACCTTTGCCTGTGCTATAGAGTCCTGGCGCGCTTTTTCCATTGCGGCTAACCGGATTCGCTCCTCCTCTTTCGCTTTTGAAATAGAATCCTGACGCGCTTTTTCTATCGCGGCTAAACGAATGCGCTCTTCCTCTTTTGCTTTGGCAGTAGAATCGGCTACAAACTTTGCGCGTGCTTCGGCATCGGATTTTGCCTGCGCAATGGAATCCTGGCGCGCTTTTTCTAATGCAGCTAACCGGACGCGTTCTTCTTCCTTAGCTTTGGAAATCGAATCCTGTCGGGCTTTTTCTATTACGGCCAACCGGATACGTTCTTCCTCTTTTGCTCTTGCAGTGGAATCAGCTATTAACTTTGCCCGAGCTGCTGCTGCTTGGTTTTCCAGTGCAATGGAATCCTGGCGGGCTTTTTCAATTGCAGCCAAACGAATACGTTCTTCCTCTTTAGCTTTTGCAAGAGAATCAGCCACAAATTTTGCGCGGACGTCTGCCTCAGTTTTTGCCTTCGAAATTGAATCCTGCCGGGATTTTTCCAACGCGGCTAAGCGAATACGTTCTTCTTCTTTGACTTTTGCGATGGAATCCTGCAGCGCCTTTTCCGAAGCGAGCAATTGAATTCGCTCTTCTTCTTTTACTCTTGCCAAAGAGTCGGCTGTAATTTTGGCACGGGCATCGGCTACAGCTTTTGCTTTTGCAGTTGAGTCGGCTACTTGCTTTGCCATTGCAATAGCAGCTGCCTTTGCCTTGACGGTTGAATCGGCACGCACTTTTGCAATGGAATCATTAAATGCTTTTTGAGCTGCAGCTATTCGCGCTTTCTCTTCCATATCGGCTTTTTTGATACTGTCCTGCTTGGCTTTCTCAAGAGCTGCTGCAATCAAAAGTGTAGCCGCTGCGGCTTTTGATTTAGCAACCGAATCGGCTTTTGCTTTTGCAATGGCATCTTTTCTCTCTTTTTCTTTTTGAGCAAGAATTTCTGCCTGAGTTTGTTTTAGCTGTTCAAATTCTTCTTTACGCGTATCGGAATATTTAACATCGTGACCAAAATCATCAATGCGCGGGTCAAAAGAAATTTTTGCAACCGGCTTTTCCGGGAAAGCATCCTGGATGGAATCTTCTGCTGTTTTAAAAATATCTATTTTAAATTCATAAGAAAAAATAATATCCTTATTGGATTCCGGAATTTTGGTATCAAATAAAACTGATTTTGTTACGGCTCCTTTTTTTGAAAAGACAAGTGTATAAACATAATTGAAATCAAAATTTAATATAAACCTGCCTGCATTACCGGTAATAATATCATCAACCGGTTCGTTGCCTTTGTAAATTTTTATACTGGCACCTTCTAGCCCTTTACCTGTTTGCTGAACTCTCCCCACTACTTCAAGATATCCCTCTTTCTCCTGCGAAAAACCGATGTAAGAGATTGCAATAAAAAAGAAAAATAAAACCGAGAACGAAATCAGTTTTTTAAAATGAAAATTGGTTTTAAACATTTCTGTTAAATATTTTACCCCCGGTTAATTCGTGTATTCAACGGCAAATACACTTCCGGCACTCTGAAGCGCTTCATTAAAACGCATTTTATTTATACCGGTTTCAACGTTTTTTTCTTCGAGGTATTGTATCAGGTTTTCGGTTGCAAGATTTCCCACTAATTCGTCTTCTGCCATAGGGCAGCCACCGAAACCTTTTATTGCGGCATCAAACCTGCGGCAGCCATTTTCCCAGGCAGCATTTACTTTTTTATGCCAGTTATCTGCTTTGCAATGCAGATGTGCCCCGAATTCGATTTCCGAAAACGATGGAATTAAATTACCGAACATTTTCCCTACTTCTTCATCGGATGCGATTCCAACCGTATCAGCAAGCGCAATTATTTTTATTTCCATCTGTGCAATTTTATTAATCCAGTTAATTGCAATATCGGAGTTCCATTTATCTCCGTAAGGATTTCCAAATGCCATTGAAATATAAATTACCAGCTGTTTGTTATTTTTCTGACAAAGATTTTGAATTGCTTCAACTGTCGAAAGTGATTGTTCAATGGTTGAATTGGTATTTCTTTTTTGAAAGGTTTCGGAAATTGAAAACGGAAAACCGAGATATGTTATTTCATTATAGTTAACCGCATCTTCTGCACCCCTTATATTAGCAATGATGGCAAGCAGTTTTGTTTTTGTTTCGTTTAAATCCAAACCTGACAACACTTCATTCGAATCTTTTAGTTGCGGAATTGCTTTTGGTGAAACGAAGCTCCCGAAATCAATAGTATCGAAACCAATTTTTAAAAGTGAGTTAATGTACTTTACTTTAGTTTCGGTCGGAATAAAATTATGAATCCCCTGCATAGCGTCACGCGGACATTCAATAATTTTAACTTTATCACCGGGCATTTTAAATTTCTAATTGTTCTAATTTCTAATTGATCTGAATAAATACCAATCCTTAACTTACGGAATAGTGGTAGTAAAGAAATCTGAAATGTAAAAAGCTGCTTAATCCTTTAAAATCACCCCTTCGGCATCGAAAGTTAATTCGGTAACAGGTTCTTTTATAAGTGCAATTTCAGCGGCAGGCTTGCCCGCATCTTCAGCAAAATGCTTCAGCTGTTCTACCGTAACAACTTTCATTTTAGCGTTGCCTTCAATGACTGCTGTTTTGCCGGCACCGTCTTTGGGTACAAAAAAGCTATGCCCTTTCATGCGCACGCGCATGGTGGTGCCGTCACCCTTGTCCATTGTCATCCAGCAGCCCATTTCCTGGCAAACTTCAGTAACCTTACCCGTTACTTTAACCTGAGTTACTTCATTGTCTTTCATTTGGGCTATTAATTCGGAAACCGGTATTGCACCCGCTTCATCAATTTTTTTTCCAAAATATTCCTGGGCTTTACTTGCATTTAAAGTACAAAATACAGTTAGCACCGATAAGAGAATTCTTACTTTTTTCATGAAATTTTTTATTTAATTTTATTTAGCAAAAGTAATTATAATGAATTGATTTTTCTGAACAGGGAATGAAGGGAATATTAAAATAAAAACGGCATCCGCCAGCTGACGGATGCCGTTTTTATTTAATGGAGAATTTTATCTCATCAAAGTTACCGTACCCTGGTATTCGTAAGGCTTGCCCGATTTGGTTTTAACCTGTATAGAATAAACATACACCCCTTCGGCTAAAGGCTTGCCATTTTTATCTAATCCGTTCCAGAATTTGCGGTAATCATCATTCTCAAAAACCTTTTGTCCCCACCGGCTGAAAATGTTCATGTTGTAAGCGCTTACATCCGTCACGTAACCAGTTTCAAAAAACTTATCATTCATGCCATCACCATTGGGTGTAAATGCGTTAGGAATATAAAAAGGAGTAATTAAAACTTCCTGCTCATAACGGTCGGGGCATGCCGCAATATTAGTTACCGTTAATACCACTTTGAACTTTCCTATTTCATCATAAAAATGTTTGGGATTGGGTTCGGTAGATTGCTGCCCGTCACCAAAATCCCAATGCCATGTTTCAGCATGCAGCGACTGATCGGCAAAGCTTATTGTTGAATTAAATATTCCGGTAGTGGCAGGGTCGAGATTAAATGCAGCTTCAGCCAAAGGATAAAACTGTATATCAACATCCTCAACTAACGTATCAGCACAGCCTTCAGTTGTTGTAATAATTAATGTGATGGGATACGTTCCCGGAAGTGCATACAAGTGAGACGGGTTTTCCTGGTCAGAACCTGATGCGTCACCAAAATCCCATTGGAATTGTGAGCCCGCAGGATATGTGGAAGTATTTATAAAATTAATGATAGGAGCTTCGCAGGTTAAGCTGGTATCGTTGGTAAAGCTGGCATCAGGAGTTTCGTTAACAGTCAGAATTTCAGAATCCCAATTAACACATCCATTCAGGTCTGTAACGGTAACTGTATAGTTTCCGGCTGTGCCAATTGAAATTGATTGTGTTGTCTGGCTGTTGTTGCTCCATAAATAAGCGGTGTAACCTGCACCTGCATCAAAGGTTGTGTTATCTCCATTGCAAATCACATTTGTTCCGGTAATGACAGGAGTGGGAAGGTCGTTTACATTCACTGTTGCCAATCCCGAATAGGTACCGTTACAATACGCATCGTTCATGCTCACCAACTCGTAATTTTCAGTGCTTGTTGGTGAAACAGTAATAACCTCCAGATTATTTGATGTATTGAACGGACCAAATGTAGAACTGCCATCAGTGTAACGGTAAGTAAAGGGCGCGGTACCGGTAAATGTTATTTTGAAGCTCGAAGAAGCACCTACACAAATTGAAGTAACGTCACTGATAACTGCATCCGGTATCGGGTGAACTGTGATAGTTGCCGTACCCGTTACAGAAGTTCCTGTACAGTTTGCATCGCTTACGCTGGTAACCGTGTAAGTGGTATTCGAATTTGGCTGCACAATAATCATTTCCGGGTCATTGCTTGTTGTAAACGGACCGAAAGGAGTGTTGCCATCAAAGTACGTATAGGTATAAGGTCCGGTTCCTGTGAAGTTGATGGAAAGATTAGTTGAGTTTCCAAAACAAATTCCCGTAGTTCCCGAAATTTGTGCTGTCGGCAACGGATGCACAGTAACCACAGCTTGCCCGCTGAATGTTCCTGTGCAATTATCATCACTTACAACATTAACTGAATAAGTGGTGGTGGCTGTTGGAGAAACAGTAATTGTTTCAATAAGATTAGGAGTTGTAAATGGTCCGAAGGTTGAAGCTCCATTGGTATAGCTGTACGTAAAAGGCGGAGCCCCGGTAAACGCAATATCGAATGTGGTTTGATCCCCGGTACAGATTTCAGGTGTTCCGGCAACTGTTGCTGTCGGAAGCTGGTTAACGGTAACCGAGGCAGAACCCGCAGTTGCACCAATACATCCTGCACCGGTTACATTTCCCGACATTCCATAAATGGTATTTGCAGTCGGAGAAACAGTTAAAGTATAAGGATTATTGAAAGTTGTGATAGGCCCGAAAATGTTTGTTCCATCGGTGTAGCTGAATACGAAAGGTGCAGTCCCTGTAAATGTAACTGCAAGGTTTGCAGTTTGCCCGTTGCAAATTACGGGGCTGCCTGCCAATACTGCTGTCGGAAGCTGGTTAACCGTAACCAATACGCTTCCGTTTACTGTACCCGTGCAGTTATTATCATCCACTGCTGTTACAGTATACGTTGTATTCACAACCGGGTTGACAGGGATGATTACGCTATTGTTATTTGTATTCAGAGGGCCAATTGTGCTTGCTCCATCACTATATGAATAAACGAATGGGGCAGTTCCGGTAAAGTTAATAGTCAGATTAGTCTGATCTCCGTTACAGATTGTAGCGTTACCGATAATTTGTGCAGTTGGAAGAGGGTTAACAGTTACTAATGATTGCCCGTTGGTGATACCATTGCAATTTGCATCATTAACAGCAGTAACAGTAAAAGTTCTCGTTACAGGAGGAGAAACAGTAATTATTTCAGGGTTATTAGAGGTAGTGAAAGGGCCAAATGTTGAAACGCCATCAGAATAACGATAAGTATAGGGTGCTGTACCGGTAAAACTTATTTCAAGATTTGTCTGATCACCGGCACAAATCGTTGGGTTTCCGTTTATCAATGCTGTGGGCAATGTGTTTACTGTTATCAGAGCCGATCCTGCGGTTGCACCATTACATCCGTTTCCGATAACGGTATTTGTCAGCGTATAATTGGTAATAATAATTGGATTAACACTGATAGTTGCCGAATTTGTATTTGAAATAAATGGTCCGTTTAATGTAGCACCTGCCAGGTAACTGTAGGTATATGGAGCCTGCCCGGTAAAAGTAATATTCAGGTTAGTTGATTGGCCAATGCAAATGTCTGTCGTACCGGCTAAGGTAGCTGTAGGTAATGGTGTAACGGTCACAAGAGCCGCAACACCAATTACACTTCCTGTACAATTTGTATTGCTTATCGAAGTAATGGTATACGTAGTATTCACGTTTGGTGAAACCGAAATAACTGCAGGATTGCTGCTGGTTGTAAACGGTCCGAATGATGTTGCATTTGCAGTATATGAATAGGTATAAGGTCCGGGTGCATTAGCAAATGCTAATGACAAAATGGTTGCTGTACCATCACATATTGTATTGCTTCCGGTTATTGACGCGGTCGGTAATTGATTTACTGTAATTGTTGCTGACCCTCCAACCGCACCATTACAACCCGCACCTGTAACGGAACCACTCAATGTATATGTAGTAGTTACCAAAGGGGAAACAGGAATTGTAACTGAATTATTATTTGTTGTAAAAGGTCCTGATATTACTGAACCATTTGTATAGCTATATGTGAAGGGGGCAACTCCCGTAAAATTAATTACAAGGTTGGTTGATGCACCTGCGCAAATCGTTGCATTGCCCAAAATTTGTGCTGTTGGCAATGGATTAACAGTTACTGTTGCATTTCCTGCTGTATTGGTTCCCGCGCAATTTGCATCACTAACGTTAGGTGGCAATGAATAAGTTGTTGTAGCTCCTGGGCTGACTGAAATAACAGCAGGGCTAACCGGAGAAACAAACGGACCCACTAAGGTCGCACCGGCAAGGTAGCTGTATGTCCAGGGACCTGTACCGGTAAAATTAATATTCAGGTTGGCTGTTTGTCCTGCACAAATTGTTTGCGTTCCGTTAAGTTGTGCCGTAGGCAACGGGTTAACAGTAACTGTGGCTGTTCCAGCAACATTTCCCGGACAGTTTGCATTGCTAACACTTACTAAAGTATAGTTTGTTGTTGAGGTAGGGCAAACATTAATCACTGCAGGATTATTCACACCATTTACAACAATTCCACCGGGGTTGTAGGTGAAATTATACGGGCCCGGACCGCCTGCAAAATTTACCATCAGATTAGCACATTGTCCATTACAAATAGAAGGGGTACCTGCAATAGTTGCAGTTGGTATGGGTAATACAGTCACTGTAATCGGAGGACCAATTATACTGCTTGGACAAATTGCCCCAGTAAGGGAGAGACTTAATAATTGGTATGTTGTTGTTGAGGCAGGCGAAACACTGAACGTTATCGGAAGCGTATTGGTTACAAACGGACCATGTACAATATTGTTTGTAACGTCCAAATAGGAATAAGTATAAGGAGGTCCGCCAACCGGACACGTGCCCGGGGTAATTGGTGTACCTGTTATGCTTAAGGTTGTGGACGAACCCGGACAAATGGCAGTTGCGCCCGTTAAATTTAACTGACATGTTCCAGGAGTACAAACGGTGACAGTTGTAAATGTATCGGACGTGCATCCGCCAACATAAGTAATAGTTACAGTATAAACTCCCGATGAGGATGCGCTGATTGATTGAGTGGTTTGTCCGCCTGGTGACCATTGATAAGCTGTGCCTCCCGCATTAGCAGTAAGAATAACATTGCCGCCAGAACAGACAAATGGATTGTTGGGTGCAATGACTGAAACCGGAGCCGCATTTATTACATGAACTCCTGCAAAGGATGACCATGAAGTACAGAGTAAACTATCATCACCTGTCTGAATCCTGTATGTTACCGAATCATCACAAATTGAATTAGTGGTAAGGTCAGTAAAATTAAAATCCGGATGAGTGGTTGAGTCAATCGGAGTTGCACTCCAGGTACCTATTGGAAATTCTTTATAGATATAGTATTTAGTATGCGAAGTTGCCAGCAGCGGATTATGAACCGCGTTCCAAGTTACATCAACCGAAGTACCGGCCTGAACGGCATTTGCTTTCATTGAACGGGCAAGATTAGAGGCCACCGATAAACTATCGCTGTCACAACCGCAACGGGTGTACATTTGAAAATAAATAGATTGGTTTTGTGCATGCGTTCCTAAGACAGCAACTTGTTTTGCTGCAGGAATAACCAAACCGGTTTCGTAATATTTATTTAAGCCTCCATAAACACTATCCAACTTAAAAAAAGGTCCCCCAGCATTTAATGACGCCCAAATTTCATATTGTGAAAAAGTATAATGCGTGTCCCTGGGTGCAGGTGGTGCCCAGCTTAATTCAACATCTCCTGCTGTATTTAAAACTGAAACACATTTTAGTCTTGGAGGGAGAAGTTTGGGCGGACGTTTGACCGTTACAGAAATTGTAGCAACTCTTATTCCATTAGCCGGGCAATAATTATCATTAATTCTCAAAACAAAGTTGTACACATTCGAAATACGAGTACAATTTGTATCGACTCCCATATGCTGGCATTTTACGGGCCAAACAAATTGTACCATGTTTCCAAAAATTGACGTAACGGGTGGAGCAGGATTCAGTGTTGCACACGGTGGAATAAAGCAGCCTGCATTCGGGTTAATAAACCCAGCTCCGAATTCTCCTCCTGAGGCATTAAAAGTTACCGACTGAACTCCTAACACAGGATGCGGATCAGGATCCGTAGCAGGCAATGAAAATCTAATTGTATCTCCGGCATAAGCAATAGTGTTATAACTTTGATTTGGAAATCCGGTTATTGGATCAGGAAATGGAGGAGTAGGAATGGGGGGATTGTTGGCAGGATTTCCTGCAACAGGAATTACACATCCATTTATCAAGACAACATTAATTTCTCTCCAAATTTCGGCTGCCAGAATCCCGCATTTATATGCAGAAACTTTTGTAACTGTAGCAAAATATCCGGGGGTAAATGATGTATATGTAATCTCTCCGGTAATGGGGTTAATTGCTGCCGGAACATTGCTGAGATTTTGTATGGTACTTGGCATTTGGCTGTTAACGCTATAGCCAGGTCCGAAAGGGACAATGGCCCATGGATATGCGGCATCAGTAATAGGGCTGTCCCATGTATAAACCAAAGAATCTAATTCCTGATCAATTGCATTGTGATTGTATGTAAAAGGATATCCTGTGCATATAATTGTACTTGGTTTTTCCGCAAAAAAAGGAGAAACGTCTTTACATTGCCCGGCTACAAAACCAGCATAGGGATACATTTTTGCTCTAAGCGAAAATCCAATTCCACCAGCACCAGGAATATTTGTTAATAAACCACTCCGGCAACAGGTTCCAAACGAAAAAGCCCATCCTGATGCTGGCGGTATTCCTGGTAGGGCTATAGGTGCCGATTGGTAAACAAACTCTTCAACAGCGTTAGTATTTCCAGCAGCACAAGTGGGGCATGGAATATTACCTGAACCAGCCGAACCTATCGGACTAATATCGCTCTGACTGACAAGTGAACAAAAAATTGATGGCACACCTGCATTATTATCGAGAGAAACACTGGGCATTCCGGGAATCCCAGTGCAATCACGGTAAAACTTAACTTTAAAAATATATGAATTTCCTGAGCAAATCCATGTTATTTCACCACCCATGCCGTGCGATGCAAACAGTTGGGTCGATAGTAAACTGAAAAGAATAATGTAAGTTAGTTTTTTCACTTGACGGGGTTTTTAGTCAGCTGGTTAAGAGGGAACAAATATAAAAATCTTTATTGGTATTTCAAATGGCAATAATAAACTTTTCAACAAAATACAGTGAATTCTCTGTTAAAGGGTGTTTTATGGTAAATGACGCTGAAATCCATGCAAAAGTTGCATCTATAAAGGCCAATTAATCTCTGATTACCCTACTACTATTTCGGTAAGAGAACCAGGGTCTAAATACTGCCCGGAAATTCCTAAAATATCAATGGGTGTAATGGTGTTAATCAGGTTGAGATATTGATAAAAATAATTGAAATCCAAGCCGTAAGTAACTACACTTTTAAAGCGTTCTGAAAGTGCAAATGGACCGTCAATACTGCGTTGAAAACTGCCGGTTAAATAGTTTTTTACAAGGTCAAGTTCCTTTTGTTCAACTAGTTCATTTCTTAACCCGTCAATTTCAAAATAAATTTCTTTTAAAGTTGAATCTTTTACTTCTATTCCTACTTCGGTAGCAATTGTAAAATATCCGGTTTGTTGCAATGAAACAAGGAGCGATCCAATGCCATATGTATATCCTTTTTCTTCGCGAATATTCGACATTAATCGCGAACCAAAATATCCTCCAAGCAATGTATTTACTATACTTAACGCAGCGTAATCCGGATGGGTTTTATTGAAAAGAATTTTTCCTATCCGCAATCCGCTTTGTACGGCACCAGTTTTTGGAACAGGATGTTTACCGGGGATTGAAATAAAGTTTTGCAATAAATTATTTTCTGCTTTAGAAAAACTTAGTCCCGAACCAAAATATTTGCTCAACAGTTTAATGCTTCCGCTTTCCACCTTTCCAGAAACTATTATTGCAAAAACATTCTGAGGATATTTGCTCTGGTGAAAACTGATCAGTGAATTTCTCTCTATTCGGTCATAATCATTTACGGATTGATAAAAACCATATGCCGAGTTTTGCCCGAATAGTTTTTGATTGAAATTCTTTCGTGCAAGGTAATCAACCTTATTATTCTTTACCTGCAGGCGCTGTTTGTTTTGCGTTTTGTATGTTTCAATTTCTTTTTCAGGAAAAACAGGTTCGGTGATAATTTCAATAAAAAGTGGCAAAACATTATCTAAAAACTTATTCATTGAAAATAAACTCATCGAAGCCCAATCAGCCGTGCAATTATTTTCGATATGCGCGCCATAAAACTCAAATTCATCGGCAATTTGTGCCGCTGAGTGGCTTACTGTACCTTCATCGAGGAGAGCGCTAACGGCATCGGCTATAAGAAAATTCTTATCTTCAGCTGCACCTGCCCTGAAAAGAATTTCAATCTTCATCACATCCTGCTCAGCCATACTAAAAATATAAAGCGGAATCTGATTACTGAGAATGATTTTTTCCGGCTCCCGGATTTTTATTCCTGCGGAAGTACTTATTAGCGGGGCAGATGTTCGTTCGGACATTGTATAATTGGCAACTGAGGTGATCAGGACTATCTGACTACTATAATAAAAACCTGTTTCTACTTTTTTGAAACGTAATAAAGTACCGATTGGTTTTCATCGCTGAAAGTTTTATTAGCCACATTTTGTATCTGCTCTGCAGTTACCGATTGGTAATACCGGCATTGATTATTTGCTTCATTTGCCTCACCTAATAACTCGTAAAATGCAAGGTTAAGTGCCCGGTTAGCAATGTTGGTTTCGCCAAATGCAATTCCCGACTCAATAGTGTTTTTTGATTTGGTTAATTCGCGGTCGGTAACTTTCTGATTCCTGATTTTATTGATTTCCTCATCAATTGCTTTTTCGGCTTTTTCCATTTCAATATTGTCAACAAGGCTTCCTTCAATCACCATTAAACTCTTGTCAAGATCACCTGTAAGGAAGGCGCTGATTTCAGTAAAAAGTTTTTGCTCTTTAACTAACGTTTGGTAAAGCCGCGAACTTTTTCCTCTTGAAAGAATATCGGAAAGCAAATCGGTCGCATAAAATTCATTATCAGTGCGGGAGCAGCAATGCCAGGCTTTGTATATTCGCGAATTGGGAACTTCTTTTTCGGTTTTTAATATTCTCTTTTCTTTTTGTTCCGGCTCAACCGGTAATTTTTTCTTTTTTACAAGTGTTGAAGGAATGGGTTGAAACCATTTTTCCGAAAGTTTTTTTGTTTCGTCAACACTTATATTTCCTGAAAGAACCAGTATTGCATTGGCCGGATTATAGTAACGCTGAAAAAAATCTTTTACATCAGGCATCGTTGCATTCTTGATGTGTGATAGGTCCTTACCGATAGTATTCCATTTATAGGGATGCACTTTGTAAGCCAGAGGGCGCAACAGCAGCCAGACATCACCATAAGGTTGGTTTAAATAACGTTGCTTGAATTCTTCGATAACAACATTGCGCTGCACTTCAAGACTTTTTTCGGAAAAAGCGAGGCTCAGCATGCGGTCGCTTTCAAGCCAGAAAGCCGTTTCGATATTTTGTTTTGGAATGGTAAGGTAATAATTCGTAAAATCGTTGTTAGTAAAAGCATTATTCTCTCCTCCTGCCCTTTCGAGCGGCTCATCATAATCAGGAATATTTACAGAACCTCCAAACATGAGGTGCTCAAATAAATGCGCAAAACCTGTTTTATTTTCATCCTCATCTTTTGCACCCACATTGTACAAAATGTTCATTGCAACTAGTGGTGTGCTGACATCGGTATTAATAATTACCTTTAAACCGTTTTTAAGTTCAAACTTTTCGAAATGTATCATTCAATAAAAAATAGCTGCGGAAATTTTTGCAAATAAAAAGAAATAATGTAGATAGACTGAAAATAAAAAAAATGAATCAATTATTATTAGGCGCCTTACCGGAACTTGTATTTGACTTGCTTTCCAGATAGCTTAGCTCTTTATCATACCGCAGCTTCAAATTCTGCATCTGTTCAGGAAAATATTTAACAAGCAAATCAAAGTATTTTGTAAGGCTGCCTAAATGGAGCGAAAGATAAATGTATGTTTCGTAAGAAGATGTCTCAATAGAACCGGAATTTACTTCGTCAAGAATTTCGGAAATTTCTTTTTTGATTTTCTCCTTATCTTTTTCATTTTTTGTTTTTTCCAGGTCAATCATCAGTACAACAAGTTTTACTGCGTAGGCTGTACCATAAGCAGGAAGCATATCGAGCGCATTTTTACAACCTTCAAAAGCCAGCTCTTTATTTTTTTTCGCACCGAATGAGTAATAGTCATTCATATTGGCAATAGCAAAATTTGCCCAGCTTAAATAGCTTAGTGTAGAAGGCTCCTTGGCATGTTCGCGTACTAATTTTGTAATATTTTCATAATTTCTCTTATCAAAATACACCCTAATAAGGTTATCAAGAAATTCTCCTTTCAACTCTTCATTTTGGGTTTTTAATGCATCTTTAAAAAGTGCACTGAGATCCAGCAGTTTTTTTTCGATGATGGCACCTTTCATTACTTCCTTCATACGGTATCTTAAAATGAAAATTCTTTGTTCATTACTTACATTCTCGTAAGCATCTTTTACTCTGTCATCAATATATTTCTGAACATATTTCTGCCCCTCTTTTATTCCGAAAAAACCCAAGATGCCAATAAGAATTGTTATTCCAAAACCAATGCGCACAAACAATTCCCAAATTCGGTCATCAATCTTTTTCAGGGATTCATCCTGAATGTTCTCGTAAGGTAGTTTCAGGATGTGTACGCTGAACCACCAATAAAAAACAAAAATGCCAAGTGCAATAAAAAGATATAGAAAGAATAGATAACGGTTTTTCATTTGAAATATATTTTAAGAATACGAATTAGATTTATAAATTGAATCAATAACCAAAATTAAAAATAAAACAATTCTTCAGAATAATTTCTCTTCGGTAATTTTCTTTCTCGTTTCCAAAAACTCCTCCCAGACCTCTTTCACAATATCAGCAGCCGGTTTAATTTCTTTTACCGCGCTTGCAATTTGACCTATTTCAAGTTCGCCCTCATCGAGGTCGCCTTCGAACATTCCTTTTTTAGCGCGTGCACGGCCTAAAATTTCTTTCAATTCTTCAGTACTTGCTCCATGTTCTTCAGCAGCTTTTACTTTTTCGTAAAATTTATTTTTAATCAAACGAACAGGAGTAAGCTGTTTCATAGTTAAAATAGTATCGCCCTCTTCTGTTTCCAATAATTTGTTTTTAAAGTTCTGATGCAAGGACGATTCGCTGCTCATTGCAAAACGTGTTCCTACCTGGACACCTTCGGCACCTAATGCAAAAGCAGCACACATTGATTTTCCTGAAGCAATTCCGCCTGCGGCAATCACAGGAATGGTTACCGCCTCGGTTACAATTGGAATTAAACACATCGTAGTTGTTTCTTCTCTTCCGTTATGACCGCCTGCTTCAAAACCTTCGGCAACTACGGCATCACAACCCGCATCTTCAGCTTTCTTTGCGAATTTAGAACTGGATACTACATGCACAACCGTTATATTATTTTTTTTAAGAAAAGATGTCCACAATGTTGGGTTGCCGGCTGAGGTAAAAACAATTTTTACACCTTCCTCCACAATAATATTCATTATTTTTTCCATATCGGGATACAATAACGCTACGTTTACACCGAAAGATTTTTGAGTAGCCTTTTTGCATTTCTGAATATGTTCACGCAATACATCGGGATACATGGAAGCCGAACCAATTAAACCCAAAGCTCCGGCATTAGCAACAGCCGAAGCAAGTTTCCATCCGCTTGTCCAAACCATTCCGGCTTGAATGATTGGATAGTCAATATTTAGAAGATTAGCTACTCGGTTGTTCATTTCAAATTTCAAATATTAATTTTATTACATCCCATGTGCAACGCAAACGTGCAACAATTTCGCGAATCAAATAATACTTTTTATAATCCTCAGGTAAATTCTCTTTTGCAATAAAACCTACAGCATTTATTTCGTTTGCCTTTGCAAGAAACAATGCGCGTTCGAGATGACTTTTCTGGCTCACAATAATAATACTATCTGAGAAATTATTATTTTTTAAATTAAAAATAGATTGAATGGTTCTTTCGGCTCCATAATCTTTTATTATAATTTCGGGAGAAATTCCTTTTTCCTGTAGAGCAATAAACATATCGCGCGGTTCATCGTAACCTTTTAAATCATTTCGTCCGCTTATAATTATTGTGTTAATTTTTCCTGAATTGTAAATTTCAATGGCTGCATCCCTTCGCCCTTTGAAATAATAATTGTTCAATGAATCGCCAACTCCGGGAATAAGAATAACTGAATAGCCTGGAAGTTTTTTTACATCATCATAAATCAAATTACTTGTGCAAAAAGAAATTATTTTATAATTTATAAAGATGAAGACAATACATGAAATAAAAACAACAAATATGAATTTAATAAAACGGAAAACGATTTTTAACATGATGACAATTAATGTCAGCAAATTTGCAATTTATATTGTATGTTCATTAATTCAGGATAACTTCTAACTTTGCCGTCCCTTTCGAAAAACCCTAATGAAAATAATAATTCCTGTTGCCGGCATTGGAAGCAAGTTGCGCCCTCATACACACACACAACCAAAAGCTTTGGTTCCTGTGGCCGGAAAACCAATCTTATCTCACATTGTTGATTATTTGATTGAAAACGGTTTTTCCGATTTCATTTTTATTATTGGTTATCTTGGCGATAAAGTTGAGGATTACATTCATTCGAAATATCCAAATATAAAATCATCGTTTGTAGTGCAGGAACCGCGCGAAGGAACCGGTCACGCTGTTCATCTCACAAAAAATAAAATAAATGCGGGCGATGAATTGCTGATTGTGCTTGGCGATACTATTATTGATTACGATTTAAAGTCAATCATCAATCAGCCTCATTCGCTGCTGGGTGTAAAGAAAGTGGATGACCCGCGCAATTTTGGTGTGGTTGAATTAAATAATGATGGATTTATTATCCGCGCTGCCGAAAAACCGGCTATCCCGAAATCAAATCTTGCACTGGTTGGAATTTATCATATAAAGGAAGCTTCTAAACTTTTTGATGCCATTGACTGGACGATAAAAAATAACATCCGCACGCGCGATGAATTTAATTTAACCGATGCTATTCAGCGCATGATCGAAAAAGATGAAAAATTTTCGACTTTCCAGGTTGGCAACTGGTTTGATTGCGGAAATAAATCAAGCCTGCTCGAAACAAACGCCACTTTGCTGAAACGAATTAAAGCAGATGAAATAAAAAATTATCATTTCCAAAACACTATCATCATTCAGCCCACAATTATTGCCGCAAATTGTGACATAAGCGATTCCATTATCGGGCCTAATGTTTCAATAGGTGAACATACCATCATTAAATCATCCATCATAAGCGATTCAATTATCGGTTCGTACTCGCAACTTGAAACAGCTGTGCTGCATCAGTCGGTTGTTGGAAGCGATGCTTATCTAAAAGGGCTTAGCCAAAGTTTAAATATTGGCGATAGTACCGAAATTGACTTCAGTTAAGCCAATTTTTGATACTTTTATACCATAAACATGATAAAATTTGATATTAATTGATTAAAAATAATAAAAATTTCAATTTATTAGATTAATTTAATGCTAAAATACCAGTTTTGTTATAAAAAGCTTCACATTTGATTGAAAAAATCATTAAATTCATTTAAAAAGATAAAGATAATTTTAAAGATGCAAAAAGATACCACCGTATTTAAGCTCATCAATAAAGAACTAAAGCGCCAGCGCGAAGGGCTTGAACTTATCGCTTCCGAAAATTTTGTGAGCAAACAGGTCATGCAGGCAATGGGAACCTGCCTTACAAATAAATATGCCGAAGGTCTTCCAGGCAAACGCTACTATGGCGGTTGCGAATTTGTTGATGAAATAGAACAGCTTGCCATTGACCGCGCAAAAACACTGTTCAATTGTGAGTGGGCAAATGTTCAGCCCCATTCGGGCGCGCAGGCAAATGCCGCTGTGATGCTTGCCGTTTTAAAACCGGGCGATAAAATTTTAGGATTCAACCTTTCGCATGGCGGGCACCTAACGCACGGCTCACCCGTAAACTTTTCAGGCAAACTATACCAGACATGTTTTTATGGAGTGGAAGAAGAAACAGGCAGAGTAAATTACGATAACATCGCTCACATTGCATTGCATGAAAAACCCAAATTAATTATTTGCGGTGCATCGGCCTACTCGCGCGATTGGGATTACAAACGTTTCCGCGAAGCGGCTGATGCCGTGGGTGCATTCCTCATGGCAGACATTGCCCATCCTGCCGGGTTAATTGCGCGTGGTTTGTTAAACGATCCCATGTCTCATTGTCATTTTGTGACCACAACAACTCACAAAACGCTTCGTGGTCCGCGTGGCGGAATGATTATGATGGGAAAAGATTTCGAAAATCCTTTCGGATTAAAAACTCCCAAAGGCGAACTGCGAATGATGTCGTCAGTTATGGATAGCGCGGTTTTTCCCGGTACACAAGGCGGACCGTTAGAACATGTGATTGCTGCAAAAGCCATTGCATTTGAAGAAGATTTGAGCGATGAGTATTTTAAATACTGTTTGCAGGTAATTAAAAACGCGAAAGCTATGGCAGAAGAATTTGTAAAGCTTGGATATAAAATAATTTCAGGCGGAACCGATAATCATTGCATGCTTATTGACCTGCGTTCAAAAAGCATTACAGGTAAGACAGCCGAAAATGCACTGGTAAAAGCCGATATTACTTTAAATAAAAACATGGTTCCGTTTGATGATAAATCTCCATTCGTAACTTCGGGAATTCGGATAGGCACTCCGGCAGTTACTACAAGAGGAGTGAAAGAAAAAGAAATGAAAAAAATTGTTTCGTTAATTGATAAGGTGCTGATGAATAACGAAAACGAAGAAATAATAAAAAAAGTGAAAACAGAAGTGAATGCATTGATGCATAAATTCCCGCTTTATTAATTAATTTTCAATCAAACACAATAAAATAAAATATTTATCGTTTATAATAGCTAAACAACCTTCCAAAACTAATGACTAAACGAATTGTTATTTTTATTTTATTTCTCACACACTTTCAGCATTTATTTTCACAAACAGGCGGCAACAATACTTACGAATTTTTAAATCTGTCTTCATCGGCACGGCTTGGTGCATTGGGGGGAACACAACTTTCGGTTCAGGATAATGATTTAAATCTTGCGTTTTCAAATCCCGCATTGCTCAATCCTGCCATGAGCAAAGCAATAACGTTTAGTTACGTTCCATATTTTGCCGATATCAAATATGGATACGCAGGTTATGCACAGGAAATAAAAAATCTGAAAGGAACATTCTCTGCCGGAATTCATTTTGTGAATTATGGTGAATTCATTCGTGCCGATGTAACCGGTGAACAACAGGGAACATTTAATGCCGCTGAATATTCGTTTAATCTTTCGTATTCGCGGTTGCTGCACGAAAGGGTAACGGGAGGTTTCACTTTAAAAACCATCTATTCATCACTCGAGGACTTTAGTTCAACAGGCATGGCAGTTGACCTCGGAATATTTTATCATAACGAAAAAAATAATTTCGGATTAGCGGGGGTAATTAAAAACATAGGTATGCAGCTTTCAACATATACTCAGGGTGACCGTGAACCATTGCCATTTGAAGTGCAGCTTGGTATTTCATATCGCTTACCTAAAGCGCCTTTGCGGCTTTCGTTAACTGCCACGCATCTCGAAAAACCAAATCTTACATACACCAATCCCGCATTAGTAAACGAAACCGATCCCATTACCGGTGAACCCATAGAAAATAAAATTTCATTGTTTGAAAAAATTGCATGTCATGCAATTATTGGTGGCGAAATTTTGATTACACAAAATTTTCATCTCCGTCTCGGATATAATTATATGCGCAGGCAGGATTTAGGTTTGTCAAGCAGGATGTCCATATCAGGCTTTTCCGGTGGATTCGGTTTCCGCATTTCAAAATTTCATTTCAGCTATGGAAGGGCTGCTTACCATGTTGCCGGGGCTTCTAACCATTTTTCAATCACCACCAATATAAGCGAGTTTTCGAAAAAGAAAAAAGAAAAAGAAATTTATGATTTGAATTTAGAGAAGTAATCACTCATAGTTCAAACCTTTTCTACCTTTGCCCGGATGCCGCTTAGTAAAATTATTATTGCCATTGACGGATATTCTTCGTGCGGAAAAAGTACGCTGGCTAAGGCATTGGCACAAAAATTAAAACTGAATTATATTGACTCAGGCGCCATGTACCGTGCCGTTACTTTTTATTTTATCAAAAATAAAATTCCCATTCCTCTTCCCCACCAGCTTCATACAATTGATTATGATTTCGAAAAGCTGATGGAGCATATTGATATCACCTTCAAAATAAATCAGGAGACGCATTTTTCGGAAATTTATCTTAACGGAAAAAATGTTGAAAATGAAATTCGCGCAATGGATGTTTCACAAAATGTAAGCCATGTAAGCGCTATTAAAGCTGTGCGGAAAAATTTAGTAGCGTTGCAGCAGAAAATGCAAAATTATGGCGGGCTTGTTATGGACGGACGCGATATTGGCACCACTGTTTTTCCGAATGCCAATTTAAAAATTTTCATGACGGCTCATCCCGATATACGGGCAAAAAGAAGATTTGATGAGCTTGTTAATAAAGGAGTAAAAGTTACATTTCCGGAAGTAAAGCAAAACCTTCAAAGCCGCGATTACGAAGATTCGCATCGCGAAGAATCTCCTCTTATGAAAGCCGAAGATGCCATTGTTCTTGACAATACTTTTCTAAATCATGATGAGCAGCTGGAGTTTGTGTTGAAGGAAATCGGGAATCGGGTAATTGGGTAATTAGGTAAATAGTAAAATTGGAATCATGTTTCTTAACCAATTACCACAATTACCTAATTACCCATTTACTATCTTTGTACTATGAACATCACCATTGATCCCAGTTCAGGATTTTGTTTCGGAGTTGTTTTTGCCATACAAATGGCAGAGGACGAGCTGGAGCGTACAGGAACTTTATATTGTTTGGGCGACATTGTGCACAACAATATGGAGGTGGAACGCCTTACTTCAAAAGGATTAAAAATTATTAATCACGAAGAATATAAAAACCTTCATGACTGCAAAGTCCTGATACGCGCGCATGGCGAGCCTCCCGAAACATACCAGACCGCGATAAAAAATAATATTGAACTTATTGATGCTTCGTGCCCGGTTGTTTTAAAATTGCAAAACAGAGTACGCACCAGCTATGATGAATTTCCGGAAGACCACGGGCAAATTGTTATTTATGGCGAGCAGGGCCATGCCGAAGTAAACGGATTGGTGGGACAAACCGATGGAAAAGCCATTGTGGTGAAAACCGAAGAAGATTTAAATAAAATTGATTTTTCGAAACCCGTGCATTTCTTTTCGCAAACCACAAAAAGCACCGGTGGGTTTGAAAAAATGGAGCGCATGCTGGAAGAACGTGTCATACGCGAAAAAGGTTCATTGGAAGAAGGCGATTTTATTTCGAACGACACGCTTTGTCGCCAGGTTTCGAACCGCGAACCGCTGATAAGGAGATTTGCCGTGCAGCACGATGCCGTTGTTTTTGTGAGCGGCAAAAAAAGCTCTAACGGTAAAGCATTGTACAGCGTTTGTAAAGAAGCCAACCCCAACACGTATTTTATTTCGACTGTTGATGAGCTGCAGCCGCAGTGGTTTACCGGTGTGAAAAGCGTGGGTATTTGCGGTGCCACTTCCACCCCTATGTGGCTCATGGAAGATGTGGCAACCAAGCTTAAAATGATTAACTATGTGGTGAAGGAAAAAAATTAATTCTGTTATTTATTTTTAAATTTGCTTTTACTAAATCAACTTATCATGAAAACTCAATTCCTCACAGATTATAAAGGAAAAAAGTTGGGTGTTTTTTTATCCATCAGAGATTATCAGAAATTGCTTGAAGAATCAGATGAGCTTGCATGTATTGCAGCTTATGACAAAGCAAAAAAAAATAAACCGGAATTTATTTCCTCTGAAATCGCTTTTAAAGAAATTGAAAATAACCGGAAAAGAAAATAATAATGTACCGGGTTAGTATTGAGAAAAAAGTTTTAAAGCAACTTGAAAAACTTCCCCGGCAAGATTATTTAAAACTGAAACGTGCTATTAATTTATTAGCTCAGAATCCACGACCTCAGGGCTGCAAAAAGCTGGAAGGCAGAGCCGGTTACAGGATTCGTGTTGGCGATTACCGTGTGATTTACGAAATCAGGGATGATATTCTGGCAGTTTTTATTTTAGCGGCAGGTCACCGGAAAAATATTTACAATTAATTTATTTCATATTGTAAGTTCATTACTCATTGTCCTTTCATTGGTGTGCAACTCGTCACCGCCTCAATATTGAATTCAAAACAATTCTCGTTCAATTTCCATTTCACATTTTGAGAAAACACTTTAGCATTATCGCTTTTACCTTTTGCTTCTAGATTATGAGGAGGAGTAGCAAACACTGCAATTGTGCTTTTATCTTTTCTCATAGCAGTTACTTTTAAATATGCGCACCAATCTTTATCTGGACTTTTATTCTCTTGAATTATTGAGCCTACAATTGTATTAGTACTATCAACATTCAAGTCGTAAACAAATCCCTGACTGGCGTTTTTCTCATTATATCTCTGTCCCTGTGCTCCAAGCATCTTGCCTACTTGTGCGTTTACGAAAATGCTTGTTAGTATAAGTGTTGCTGAAAAGACAGCGCAAATAATTTTTCTCATTGCCTGGTTGATTTTAGTTTGTAATAGTTTATTTCCTTTTCCCGCGTCCTACAACCGTATCCCGGAAGCCTAATTTGCCCGGAATATGGATATGGGGTGTAAAGTATACGATCTTGTACGAGTCGAATTTTTCCTGGGCATATAATTGTACCTTATGCTGCGCATTTAAAAGGCGTGTTCCGGTTGCATAAAACTTTCCATCGAGATAGATTTCAAACTTCTCTGTGATGAGGATAGAAATATTTTTAAACGTTTTACCTTGTTGGCTCGGGTTGAGTATGGAGCCTTTTTTGGGGAGGGCATCATTCATGGTGTGTGGCGAAATAATTTTTTTTGAAAATTACATCCTCGTCTCTTGCATGCAACCTTTAATCTACTTCAAAAATATCACAACTTCCATCGCTGACTATAACTGTGCCTGTCTTGATTAATGAATCATTAGAGTCTCGATATACTTCATAATTATATGTGCCAGGTGCAAGAACTGCACCCCCACAACTTATACATGAACTATCGCAACTAACTGGTTTTGGTTCACAAACGCCAGACCCGTTACCACAACGAAAATCATCTCTATTACCTGCAATTTTGACATAATAAAAATAGTCTTTTGACGGCCAAAACCGAACTATACCATAAGGCTGGCAACTTCCATCATCTTCAGTTGCCTGATTATTAAAGTTGGGTGCTTTAATATCTGTGCAGCCCCTAATTTTCTTTTCATCCTTTTTACAGGAAAAAATAACAAAAGTAATTAAGAGCATAAAAATTAGTTTTAATTTTCTCATGGTTAAAGATTTTTGATTTTTCCCCCTTGGGAGTACAAAACTCCTAAGGATATAATTTTCATAATGGTTTGAAATCTTTAAATCGATATAATTGCCATAGCAGTAGAATTTCTTCTTTTTTCCATTTTTTTAACTTTTCACCCATATAATTCTTAGTCACATCATTTTCTATTATACAGGTATATGGCATTCTAAAACCAAATATGCCAAACGCTGAAGAATATGTAACCCCGTATTTAAAAACACCATCACCTACAGTAAATATTTTATTCGATTTAAAATCTTGGTCTACTTCCGAATATGTTTTTTTTATTACAACATTGTTATCGGTTACAAAAAAAATCTTATGCTTATCTTCATCGGAATCGTATTTTCCATGTCTTCTTAATAACTGGTCACGTTTTTCTACAGTAACAAGCCAGTCTAAATCCACCATTCCACCTGATTTAATTGAATAACATCTAACTGGGTTAATCCACTTGTTTGGTTCAGTTTCATTAAAAACATAAGAAATTAGTAAGTTCATAGCAGGCCCGTTTCCCACATTTTTAATTTTATACTTGCCCTTGTTATTCATGTAAAAAATTAAAACGGGTTTTGTATTTGATAACCAACTAAAATATGCCACAACCAATAACCCCAAAGTAATAACAATAGGAAGCAAATTGGTATTGGAATTATTTATTTCGTTAAAACATTTGCAACAAAGTTCAATCATTGTGTTTTTACCCCTAAGGAGTTCCAAACTTCTTGGGGGATTTAATTACAAAGTAAAATAATTTTAAAATAAAAAAGCTGAAGTTTTTTTCTTCAGCTTTTTTTGCTTTTAAACCTGTCGGCTGAAAGTAGTTAGTCCTTTAAATTGAAAGTTTCTTTTACTTCTTCATAGTTGTTCCAGTTGACATTCGGGTTTGCAATTCGAGGTGCTTCTGCTACCGCAATGACTTTATATGTTCTTGTTCCCGGATTTACAGGTTGAGTTAAATCGCTATCCGTTTTCCATATTGTAACACCATTAAGATAATGAACAAAAACGTATGTTGATGAATAACTTGATGAGGGATATGCTGTATATGGTAAAGCTTGCCAACCTCCAGAACCATTACTTGTATAAACCATCACCAATCCATTATCAACTATATCTTGAGTAATATCAAAATCTGCTATATCAACACCATACGATGGCGCAATATAATACCAGTTGCTCACAGTAAATGTTTGTGTATGAACATTTGCATTTCCATCTTGTCCGTTTGTTCCATTAGTGCCATTAACTCCCGCTGGACCCTGCGGGCCTGTTTCACCATCTTTTGCACATGAAATTAATAATGAAATGCTGGCAAGCATCATGAAAATTTTTAATAACTTTTTCATATTGTTTATAGATTTATTTTTCTCGCCTACTCTTTTACACGGTTTTCAGCATCCCCGTTTAATTTTATTTTAATCTGCTGCGAGTTAATATCAGAACCAAAAGCAGAATTATAATCAGCAAAAAAACTCTCCCTATTTCCACCCATTCATACACCCTTCTTTTTTCAGGAACAAAAAACAACCGTAAAAAATCAGAGAAGCAAAGCCTCATGCTTCTCTGAAATTTTGTAAACGGGCTGCGGGTTATCAACTAAACGCTCACATTAACTACACTGCTGCGCTGCCCCACCTCGGTATCGCCCAATACATAAAGAGCGTAATACTCAGTTCCGTTTTCAACAGCGGCAGTATCAATGTAAGGCGATTGGGTATCGCGCGCAAGAAATGCAAACGTTGCGGCACCGGGCGCTTTTTTATAAATATTTACCCCGTCAAAAAACGCTTTGAGGTTAAATTTAAACTCATGCCCGCTGGGCACTTTGGCATGTTTCAGTTCGGGTTGCGAGTTGGGCACATCTATGGTTTGCTCATCGCCAATAATGCCCAGCTCCTCGCCAATAGTAGTGTCGTAGGAAGCATGTTTTTTAATGCGCTGCGCAAATTCGCGTATGCTTTTTATGGCAGGGTTTTTTGCCGTGTTTTTAGTATTGGCTGCCGCCTGGTAAACCTGGGTTGCCGTGTTAAAAGTTTCGATGCTGCCTTTTACCGTATCGCAATTGCCCTGAACCGTTGTAATATCGCCTGCCGATAAGCCAACGGTTGCGCCATGCGTTGCAATTTTTGTTTTCAATGTAGCCGACCACGGAATTTGATCCGCTTCGCGCTTGGGTACATAGTCTTCTTTTGCCATGTTTTTAATGATTTAAATTTAAATTATTGAATATTAGATGTTTATACGAATTATTGAAGCCAATATTGCCAAAAACGGCACCGATTTCATTAAAAACGGAGCCACTATTGCCGATAGTGGGACCACTATTCGCGCCAGTGGAGCCGATATTACCGCCAGTGGCACCACTCCTGCTTCCGGTGGAACCGATTTTATAAAAAGCGGAACCACTGCCCGCAACATCGGAACCGCTTTCGGTAAAAAAGGAAACGAATTTTAAAGCCGCGAATCGCTTATATAAAAGGAGCGAAAAAAATTGGGGGGGGGGGGGTACATACCCATCGCCCATTTAGCGAAAAATAAGTTTATGAAATTTTGAGGCTTCATTATTTTATTAACACTGATTAATCGGGGCACAATAGTATATACAATTTTTTTATTGTGCAAGCGAAAGTTTAAAAAATTAACGCGCATTTATCTCCATAAAAAAGTTACATTTGCATCCCTTTTACAAAAAACTGTAAACTGTAAACTGTAAACTGTAAACTGTAAACTGTAAACTGTAAACTGTAAACTGTAAAC
>JBIOHJ010000015.1:0-35650 GCA_044448905.1 Bacteroidia bacterium
AATCAATCTTGTTAATAAATTATTTGAGAAAACTACAATTCCTGTATTATGTACTTCCGGCATACGTTATTGTTCTTTACAAACCACCTGCAAAAATCTTTACTTATTCTTGTGCATTCCTTAAAATATTAGAAACTACTATAGGCGCATGTTTTGCATCTGAATTATTAAAAATAAAATTGTTTTTTCTTTACGCCAATCATTCTATAGCTATATCATATTCTTCTAATCATTATCGCATTTAGGCGCCACTAACACTAATGGCAATCATTCCCAAACCACCGGCATTTACGATGTACGAATGGGCTCCAATCATCATTTCCCAAGCCTCAACCTTCATTTCCTAAACCCCAATCTCGGATTCCCAAGCAACAATCATCATTTTCCATAATGCAATTTAACATTTCCTAAATCATCATCTCGCCTTCCCAAACCTTAATCATCAATTCCCAAGCCTCCATCATACCTTCACCAATCATTATTATCATTTCCTAAACCACCTTTGTCCCACCCTAACCCGTAACCACGCCTTCCCCATCCCCATCTATCATTTCCTCAGTCTCATTTATCCCTTCCACAACTGCAATCACGCCTTCCTAAACCAACATGAAGAAATTTTTAATGTAAGATTTTTACCCTTCCCGCATTATTTTTTTCCTTTAGAATTAAAAATTCAATTATTTCCCTCCGATTACCTGCGAATTGTCCCCCTTTAGGGTCAGGGGTGAGTGTTTGATTTTTCTTTTTTTCTGCAAAACAATTTTAAACAAGCTGAGTTTAAATTGAGCATAAATCATATAAAAAAAAACATACTATGAAAAATTTAAAGTACCTCTTACAACAACTCTTAATGATCAAACGGATTATAGCATTCGTTTTCGATCCGCTCAATGTGGCTATAACTAACAGCGTACCCGCATTTAAAGATGCGTGTGACGATCTTAAACTTTTAGCCGATGCCATTGACCTCAAAATTGCCGATTACCGCAGGGTTATCAAAGGCATTACCACAGCTAAGCGCAATGCACGCACTGCCCTTGCCGATACCAGCTTTACCGCTATGTCATCGGTGCGTTCCTATGCCTTAAAGAATAACTTACAGGAATTGGCAGCTCAAATGCTTGTAAATCTCGCTGAGCTTAGAACAATGCCCTTCCAGGTGCTCACTCAGAAAATTTCCGGTGCCATCACTATTGTGCAGCCGTTAGTTCCGCAGCTTGCCGATTTCAATATTACGCCCGCAAGCTTTCTTGCATGGCAGCAGTCGCTCCAAAACATGAACGACCTTATTAATGGTCCCAAATCAGCTATTGCACACCGTAAATCGGTTGGTTCTATTATCACAACCGATATGCACAGCACAATGGAATTTTTTAACGGTCAGGTGGACACCCTTACAGGTAACTTCTTAAATCAGCCTGAGTTCTACATCGGTTTCCAGAATAATAAGCGCATCGGCTCTCCTAACATTCACCATACCCGTCTTATCGCTCACGTGGTTGACGAGTTGGGCACTCCTTTCTACGGTCTTACTGTACAGGTTGACTCGGTTACCGATCCCGATACCGGAAAAACCTACAAAGCTGTATCAGCCGTTACCAATGCCAATGGCGATTGCGAAGTATCCGAATTCTTTAACGGTATGCGTACCGTTACTATTTCGGGCACGGGTGTTCAAACCGTTACTTTCCCTGCCATGAAATTCGAAAACGGCAAAGCAGTTGTAAAAACATTTACCTGCCAGCCCTCATTCAGCAACATTCCCGCACCGGTTAATACCAATACAAACGTGCCATCATAATTAATTTATTTCTCTGCTGTCCGAAAAGCCCGCTCCGTAAAGCGGGTTTTTTATTTTTTCATTTGCTTTTAAAAATTCTTTTTCATTAATTTTGCATTAACGTTTTAGAACCAAGTAGCATTGATGTGCTAAAAAAGGTTGAAACTATAGTCTGAGCGACTGTTGAACCAAAAGGTAAAAACGTATTATTCGAGAGTACGCTCCTGCCATCGCGGGAGAATTGATTCCTGCCTCAGCCAGGAAAAATTGAGTTGCGGAACATTGTTTCCATAATATGATATAGTTTAACTATCATGTGCCGAGGACATGATACAAAAACTAATCATTATAATGGAAATTTTTTTGTCAGTTCTACATCTATATTTTAACCATCTGCTTTTTCTTTTCGCTTTCGGTTTAGCGGCTTATTACGCCTCTCCAAAATATACTGTCTTCTTTCTTAAAAGTACTTTTCTGGTATTGGAAAAAAATACAAAATGGATACTTTTTTTTTATATACTGTATCTACTGATTTCTAAGTTAAACATCTGATAGTTTTTTCTCTTTTCCATTTTTTTTCCTCTGCTCCCCTGCGTCTCTGCATTCCATTTTCCATTCCCCTTCCCCATTTTTTCTTTTCTTTGCCAATATATTGCCTTCATCAATTCATTAACTCATTAGCTCGTCACTGCTTAAGTAATGCTTCCCGATAAAACCACCCTGTCGTTGCCCGTTGAAAGAGAAATTCTCCTCAAAGCTTTTTATCATTTATGCACCGCCAAAGCAATGACAGAGTTGTACGAAGCCAACACGGCAGTTACCTCCCGTTATGTTCATGCCACTTCGCGCGGGCACGAAGCCATCCAGCTTGCCGCTGGGCTGCAGCTAAAGCCGCACGATTATTTATCGGCTTACTACCGCGATGATTCCATGCTGCTTGCCATTGGCTTAAAGCCATACGAGCTCATGCTGCAATTGCTTGCGAAAAGAGACGACCCGTTTTCGGGCGGGCGGTTATATTATTCGCATCCCAGCCTGAAACGCGATGACATGCCGAAAATCCCCATGCAGTCATCTGCCACAGGCATGCAGGCAATACCGGCTACCGGTATGGCTATGGGAATTCAGTATTTGGAGAAACAAAACACAAGCGATACAAGAAGCGGGCTTCCTCTTGTTCTCTGTTCACTCGGTGACGCTTCCATTACCGAAGGTGAAGTATCGGAAGCTTTCCAGATGGCTGTGCTTAAAAAACTGCCAATTGTTTACCTTGTACAGGATAATGATTGGGATATTTCTGCTAACGCAAGTGAATTCCGCGCCATGGATGCCACCGAATACGCGCGCGGGTTTAAAGGACTTGAAACAAGAACCATAATTGACGGAAATGATTTTATAAAATGTTATCAAACTATAAAAGAAGTTTTTGAAACAGTCCGCACGGAGCGGAGGCCATTTTTAGTTCATGCGAAAGTTCCGCTGCTCAATCACCACACTTCGGGTGTGCGCAAAGAATGGTACCGCCACGACCTTGCGGAACACACGCAGCGCGACCCGTTTGTTTTATTTAAAAAACAGCTTACCGGCTTTGGTTTTGACGAAAAGCAGTTAGAGCGGATGGAAACAGATGCTGTAAATTTTGTAAAATCAGAATACGACCGCGCTGTAAAAGCACCGGACCCTTTACCCGAAGATTTATTTAAGCATGAATTCGCGCCAACACCTGTTACCACAGAAAAAGGAAAGCGCGAGCCGGCTGGCAAGGAAAAAACCGTTATGGTTGATTGCGCCCTGTTTGCTGTGAAAGAGCTGATGGCAAAGCACAAAGAATGTTTATTGTACGGTCAGGATGTGGGAGCAAGGCTGGGCGGTGTTTTTCGTGAAGCCGCCACGTTAGCACAGCATTTCGGTGACGACCGTGTATTTAATACTCCCATCCAGGAAGCGTTTATTATTGGCAGCACCGCGGGCATGAGCGCTGTTGGCTGCAAGCCTATTGTGGAAGTTCAGTTTGCCGATTATATCTGGCCGGGACTCAACCAGCTTTTTACTGAAGTAAGCCGTTCGTGTTATTTATCTAACGGAAAATATCCAGTGAGCTGCATCATACGCGTGCCAACAGGCGCTTACGGAAGTGGCGGCCCGTATCATTCATCGAGTGTGGAAAGTGTTGTGCTTAATATAAGAGGAGTAAAAGTTGCTTATCCTTCAACCGGTGCCGATTTGAAGGGGTTAATCAAAGCCGCGTATTACGATCCAAATCCTGTTGTAATTTTTGAGCACAAAGGTTTGTACTGGTCAAAAATAAAAGGCACCGAAGATGCCAAAACTATTGAGCCTGATGAAGAGTATATTATTCCGTTTGGAAAAGCCCGTATTGTTCTCGAATCAACACTAAACACTAAACAATCAACACTCAGCATTATCACTTACGGAATGGGAGTTTACTGGGCAAAGAATGCCGCAAAAAATTTTGCGGGCAGGATTGAAATTATTGATTTGCGTACATTGAACCCGTTAGATGAGGAAGCTGTTTTTACTTCCGTCAGAAAAAATAACCGCTGTATTGTTTTAACCGAAGAATGCTGGAAAAATTCTTTTGCCGAAGCATTGGCAGGAAGAATTTCGAAAGAATGTTTCCGGTCTTTAGACGCGCCTGTCGAAGTAATCGGTTCTGAAAATCTCCCCGCCATCCCTCTTAATTCAACATTGGAGCATACCATGATTCCCAATGCTGAGAAAGTGGCAGCTGTTATTTCAAGCGTGTTGAATTACTGAGCATGATTAGTAGCATAAAAACAAGTTTTCAACAAACACCCTGATTTATCAACATTTGAACCCGCCTGTGTTGCAGCATTTAAGATTTCATTTAGTTTTACAATGGCATTTTATAATTAACATTTAAAAATCACACATCATGAACAAAGCTGAATTAGTTGACGCTATGTCGTCAGAAGCAAAAATCAACAAAGCAAATGCCACCAGGGCATTAAATGCTTTTCTGAATGTAACTTCCAAGTCTTTGAAAAAAGGCGAAAAAGTTACGCTGGTAGGTTTTGGAACTTTTTCGGTAGCTAAAAGAGCTGCACGCAACGGCCGCAATCCGCAAACAGGCAAAGAAATTAAAATTGCCGCCAAACGTGTTGCCAAGTTTAAAGCCGGAACAGAGCTGGCTTCGAAAGTGAGATAAAAATTTCATTTGTTTTGGGAAAACGTCCGTCAGCTGACGGACGTTTTTTATTTATAGCAGCTTGTTGCGTAAAATTTATTTATTTTTGATAAAGATAATCCTGTGAAATGAAGCTGATAACCCTGTTTTATGTTGTTTTAATGCTGGCATTTCAAAATGGCAATGGGCAATTAAGCCTTACATTAATTGGTTCGGGTTTTATAAAACCGGTCGACATTAAGAACGCAGGCGATGTACGGATTTTTGTTGTGGAGCAGGCGGGTTATATTCGTATAATGGATACGTCAGGAAATGTAAAGCCTCAGCCGTTTCTCGATATTCATACCGAAACTGCAGCGGTTGGAGAGCAGGGTTTGCTTGGATTAGCTTTCAGCCCTGATTATAAAAATAACGGACGATTTTATATTAACTATACCGACCTGAGCGGCAACTCGCATATTTGCCGGTACACTGTAAGCCAAGCTAATCCCGATTCGGCTGACCCTGCAAGCAAAGAAAATATTTTTTATGTTGTGCAGCCTTTTGCAAATCACAATGGTGGCGATTTGGAATTTGGCGGTGACGGGTATTTATATTGCGCATTTGGTGACGGAGGTAATGGTGGCGATCCCGGAAACCGTGCACAAAACCTCCACGATACATTGGGAAAAATACTGCGCATTGATGTGGATGTTCCTAACGGATACCGTATTCCAACTGATAATCCGTTTTATGGCGACACTGCCGCAATTGATGAAATATGGGCATATGGAGTAAGAAATCCGTGGCGAAACAGCTTTGACCGTATCACCCACGATTACTGGATTGCTGATGTAGGGCAGGGGACAAGGGAAGAAGTAAATTTTCAGCCTGCTTCAAGTAATGGTGGTGAAAATTACGGATGGCGCTGTTATGAAGGCAGCCTGACTTATAACACAACCGGCTGCGGTCCGATATCTGATTATGTTTTCCCGGTTGCCCAATTCGCGCACCAGGGCAGTACATTATTTTTTTACGGCTGCTCCGTAACGGGTGGTTACGTTTACAGGGGGGCAAGGTATAATTATATGTTTGGAAAATATTTCTGTTCTGATTATTGCAACAACCGCATGTATTCACTTACCAAAAACGACACCGGTTTTGCTTTTGTCCAGGAAACACTTACAATCTGGACGGACGGGTTTGCCGCGTTTGGTGAAGATATTTATGGAGAGATTTATGTTGCGGGTAACAGTTCGGGAAAAATTTACCGGCTTGACTGGAATAATGATTGCACCCCTGTAGCCTTCATTACTTTTGAGGATACCATAAAAGCCTGCAACGGTACTGCAAACCTCACGGCACTTTATCATCCGGGGCTTACTTACCAGTGGAAAAGAGATGGTCAAGAAATTGTTGGTGCAGTTTTCCATCAATACACGGCTAATCTTGGCAGTTATTACTCGGTGGTTGTTTCGAACGATACCTGCATTAGCGAATCAGACCCGGTTTATATTGATAAGGTAGCATTCATCACTTTTGAGGATACAATAAAAGCGTGCAGCGGAACTGCAATTCTTACCGCACATTATTATCCAGAATTTAAATACCAGTGGAAAAGAGATGGTAAAGAAATTTCAGGTGCAGTTTCCTATCAATACACTGCTGACCTTGCCGGTTATTATTCTGTGGTTGTTTCGAATGATACATGTATTAGCGAATCAGACCCGGTTTATTTGGATAACTGTATTCGTATCGAAAATAACGTAGTGGTTGCACCCAACCCGTCTTTTGACGAGATTAATTTACTTATTCGTTCTGCGGAAGACATGCAAGCCACTGTGGAGCTTTATGATATTGAAGGAAGGCTTTGCCTTTCAAAAATTATTAATCTTTATCCGCCATATTCCGAAAAATATAAAATCAGCATTGCAAATCTTTCTGCCGGCTTATATATTATTAAAGTCAATACTGTTGAATTTACTTTTCAGGATAAAATTATTGTTATAAAATCAAAATAAACAGTGCGGTTCTTAAGAATTAATTTTTTGAGCAGTTATTTGCAGCACTGAGAGTAAGGGATGAAGCCATTTATATTTCTCAAAAAAATCTTCATTCACTTCAATCTCAACATTTCCAAAAACAGCGGCAAGCGGAATAAAGCATAAGCTTAAATAATTATTTCGAGTATTTACAGGTTTCCGTTTCAGCACTATTTTTTTATCATTATAAATTTTGAGCTTCGAGTAATCGCAAAAATCAGTGTTGATATTAAAACCATAAAGCTCTCTTTGAAATACGGGTAGCATCTCTTTTATTTGTTCCAGCCCTTTCAAATCAGCCTGCACTCCCCACGCTGCCAAAACAATTGCCGAAGGAAGAGCAAGTTCAATTGCATTCTTAAAGTCTATCTGCAGGATATCGTCATTAACAATTTGTTTTTTAGAAAGGGTTAATCCTGTTTCGGAATACTCACCTTTAACGCCAATTGAATTTAGACAGGCCGAATATTTATCAAAGGAATTTGTTTGGCATTTAATATTCACCGAAGAAATATCTGAAACTAAAAACCACGCACAAGCGAAAATTAATTCTTCATCCGAATATGTACTGATTTCGCAATTTATTTTTAATTTGTTTTGGGCGAAGCAATAAAGCATGTTGCCGGATATTGCAGCAAATATGAAAAATGTTTTTAGTTAAAAATATTTTTCAGAAAACTACAGATGTTAGCCTTTGTAAAAAATCCATTTCCCTAATTCTTTCCATGAAGGCTTTTTGCCATACATTAAAATACCAGTACGGTAAATGCGTGCTGCAAGCCAGGTTGTTGCCAGGAACCCGAGGATAAGCATGACCATTGATAAAATAATATCAAACATTGGAGGATCAAATGGCATTCGCACCATCATTACAATAGGTGAAGTAAACGGAATGATGGAGCACCAGAAGCCAAGCGAACTTTCAGGATTTGCCATCACAATTGTGGATACTACGTAAGCAAAAATCAATGGCATTGAAATGGGAAGCATAAACTGCTGTACATCGGTATCGCTGTCAACAGCAGCACCAACAGCTGCAAATAATGCACTGTACAGTAAATAGCCGCCAAGAAAATAAAAAATAAACGCAAGAATAATTTTAGTAAGATTTAATGATGAAAATATTTTTCCGAGATTAATGTTTTCCGGAAGTTCTTCTCTATTGCCATGCCCGGTCATGCTTTGATTGAACGCGTTGTTTGGACGGTTTAGTTGTTCGAGCTTTTCCTTAGCCTTTTCATTTTTTCCAACCATAACAGTACTGACAACCGAAGTGATGCCTGCTGTGAGAACAATCCATAGTAAAAACTGGGTTAGTCCCACCAGCGCAATGCCAATAATTTTTCCCATCATCAGCTGAAAAGGTTTTACCGAAGAGATAATCACTTCAACAATGCGGCTTGTTTTTTCTTCTATCACTCCACGCATTACCTGGACTCCATAAAGAAAAATAAATAAATAAATTAAAAGCCCTGCTGCAAAGCCTACCCCGGCAGTGAGCCCTGCTGAATATTCTTTGTCGCCCGATTTATCAATTGATTTTTGAATCAAATTCACTTTTGTTTTAATTGAATCAAGTGTGGATTTATTAATGCCCGCTTTGCTGAGCTTAAACTCTTCGATTTCTTTTTGCAGGTTACTTTCAATATAGGAAGTCACGGTAAGATTAGGTTGCTTTTCGGTGAAAAGCGAAATGCTGTCGGTATGCTGCATGGATGCAGAAGGTATGTATAAAATACCATAGTAAACATCTGAGTTAAAAATCGAACGGGCGATTTCAATTGGCATAGTGTCGGCTTCAAACACAACAGTTTTTGAAGAAGTTATTTTTTCGCCAAGTATTCCTGTTTCATCAACTACTTTAATTCTTGAAATCGTGTCGCCCTGGTTCATGGCTAAATAAATATAAAACGCAATAATTCCACCCATAAGCAACGGTCCGAGAATGGTCATTACAATAAAAGATTTTTTCTTTACCCTTGAAAGGTATTCTCGCTGTATAATGAGTGGAATTTTGGACATGTTTATTGGTTAATTGCTACTTACCGCTTTAATAAAAATATCATTCATCGAAGGAATCAATTCGTTGAAACTAATAACCTGAACTTCATTTATAAGCGATTGAAGCAATTGATTTTTTTGCTCATCACCAATAATTTTAATTTTTGCAAGGCTATGCTCATCGTCTTTGATATTTTCAATCAACTCATAGGGGCCCCACAATCCGTTAGCCAGGCTAATGGGATGTCCCTGGTATCGGACTTCATATATGTTTGATTTAAACTGCTTGCGTATGCTTTTTACAGGTCCATCAAGTATTTTTTTTGAATTATTTATAAGAGCAATATGGCTGCACAATTCTTCAACCGACTCCATGCGGTGTGTGGAAAGAACAATAGAAGTTCCATTATGTTTCATTTGCAACAACTCATCTTTAATGAGGTTTGCATTGATGGGATCAAAACCGGTAAAAGGTTCATCCAGTATCAAAAGTTTAGGTTCGTGAATAACCGTTATTATGAACTGCACTTTTTGCTGCATTCCTTTGCTGAGCTCATCAATCTTTTTGCGCCACCACGATTTTATTTCAAATTTCTCGAACCATGTTTTTAATTTTTTTATTGCATCACTGCGCGTCATACCTTTTAATCGCGCAAGGTATAAAGCCTGTTCACCTACTTCCATTTTTTTATACAATCCGCGTTCTTCAGGCAAATAACCCATTTGTTGCACATGATTTGCACGCAGGGGTTCTCCATTAAAATGAATGGTTCCTTTATCGGGCCCGGTAATCTGGTTTATAATTCTGATCAGAGAAGTTTTTCCCGCACCATTAGGACCGAGCAAACCAAAAACGCTACCCGTTGGAACGTCAAAAGATACTTCATCGAGTGCGGTATGCGCTGCATAAATTTTTGAAACACGGTCAATACTCAGGATATTCATCGGAAGAAGGGAAGAAAAAGTTTTTGATTAGGAAATAAAATCCGGCAACTATTTTTTGACAAAAGTGGGAATTTATTTTTATTGAAAATACTCTTTCATCTTTTCAAAAAAACTTTTATCGCCTTTGCCGGGTTTCGGCTGAAAATTTTCAGCATTGCGGAAGCGCTCTAAAATCTTTTTTTCTTCAGACGATAGCTGTTGCGGAGTCCATACATTAACGTTAACCAGTAAATCGCCTTTATGATAGCTGTTAACTTCGGGCAACCCTTTTCCTTTTAAACGCAAAACTTTACCAGGCTGGGTACCCGGTTCAATTTTAATTTTTGCTTTTCCGTCAACGGTGGGTATTTCAATATTTGTTCCAAGAGCTGCATCCGAGAAGCTGATGTATAAATCATGGAGAAGGTTGTGCCCGTCACGTTTCAGTTGTTCGTGTTCAATTTCTTCAATCACCACCAATAAATCACCGGGCACACCACCACGTTCGGCAGCATTTCCTTTTCCGCTTACGGACATTTGCATTCCTTCGGCTACGCCTGCTGGTATATTTATTGAAATTACTTCCTCTCCATATACAGTTCCCTTGCCCTGGCAGCTTTTGCATTTATTGGCAATCGTCTGTCCTTCGCCATTGCAAGCCGGGCAAGTAGTTGTTGTTTGCATTTGCCCCAGGATTGTATTTTGTACTCTGCGTATATGCCCTGAGCCTTTACAGGTACTGCACTGCTGAAACGCAGATGCACTTTGCGCACCGCTGCCGTGGCAGGTTGAACAGGGAACCTGTTTATTTACTTTGATTTTCTTTTCGGCACCATGCGCAATTTCAAGTAGATCGAGCTTTACTTTAATGCGAAGATTGCTACCCTTGTTCACATAACGTCTTCCGGTACGCGATCCGCCACCACCAAAAAAACTTTCAAATGGATTGTGCCCGCCAAAAATATCTCCGAAATTGCTGAATATGTCTTCCATATTCATGTGAAAGCCACCACCATTTCCTGCGTTTCCAACTCCCTGGTGTCCGAACTGGTCGTACCGTTGTTTTTTTTCAGGGGAGCTGAGAATTTCGTATGCTTCGGCTGCCTCCTTAAATTTATCTTCTGCTTGTTTATCGCCCGGGTTTTTATCAGGATGATATTTCAACGCCATCTGGCGGTAGGCTTTTTTAATTTCCTGCTCACCGGCATTACGTCCAACTCCAAGCACTTCGTAATAATCGCGTTTCGACATCTTGTTTTAACGATTAACTTAATTTCCCACCACAACTTTTGCATGGCGGATTACTTTATCATTAAGGTAATAGCCTTTTTCAATTTCATCAACAACTTTATTTTTCATTGCCGGATCCTGTACCTCTACATTTGAAAGCGCATCATGTAGTTCGGGATCAAAATCCTTCCCTATAGAATCCATAGGCTTCAAACCGTTCTTTTCAAAAATTGCAATCAGCTTGTTGTAAACAAGCATTACGCCATCTGATAAAGGATAAGCCTGCCGGGCACGTTCAAAATCATCAAGCACAGGAAGAAAAGAAATAATTACTTCGGTTCCGGCATATTTCAATAATTCGATGCGTTCTTTGAGAGTTCGTTTCTTATAATTTTCAAATTCCGCCAAAAGTCTCAAGCATTTATCTTTTTCCAAAGCAAGCTTTTCTTCTAGCTCGACAAGCTTGTCAGCAGGTTCGGATGGAAGCGCAGCCTGAGTTTCTTCCACTAATTTGCTATCCTCTGCAGATTTTTGTTCTCTTTCGTTCAATTCCTTTTCATCAATAGCCTGATCTTTATTCATTTTAAATTTTGATTTTATCTTTTTCAGATTCATCTGCTCTCAAATAGTTTGCCACCCCGTTATCGGGGGTCAATTTGGCAGGCGAAGGTATAAAAAACAACAGAAGGCTTTTGGCCTTCCGTTTCGAGAAACATTTTCAAAAAAATTATTTTTTGGAAGCTAATAAATTGTCTAAAGCCTCTTCAAGAGCCGGGCCTCTCAACCCACGCCCTATAATAACCCCGTTTTGATCTAACAGCCAGCTTGCAGGAATGGAGTTAACCCCGTAAACAGCAGCCGGTTTGGAACCCCATCCACCTAAATCGCTGACATGATTTTTCCATTCCAACTTATCTTTCTCAATAGCTTTCAGCCAGGCTTCGCGGTTTTGGTCAAGTGAAACGCTATAAATAGTAAACCCTTTTGCTTTTTTGAATTTGGCATCTTTATATTTGTTGTATGCAGCCACAACATACGGGTTTTCCATCCGGCAAGGACCACACCATGATGCCCAGAAATCGAGCAAAACAATTTTTCCCTGCAAGGAAGACAAGGCAATGGTCTTTCCTTCGGGAGAGGTGAACGCCAGCTCAATAGCTTTGTCTCCTATATTGGTACCCTGTTTTTTGGATTGGTAAACAAAACCCGCAGCCAGGGTAGATATCCCTATAATTACCAACAGGATGTTTAGTTTTTTTAACATTTGAAGCATGATTGATTTCCGATTGTTTTGCAAAAATAGTACCATGTATTTTAATTACTCTGAAGATTTTGTTAATTTTTATTAACGAAGAGGTGTAAAGTATTTTTTCTTTATCAAGAAGCGTCATCAGCCGTTTTGCTTTCATCCTGGTTATTCTGCGGCTTCACTTCTTTTTTTTCATTTCTATCAGCGCTTATAGAAATTTCCAGGTCGCTGCGCACATCATTCATTGCATTACGGAATTCTCTCATTCCTTTACCCAGGCCACGGGCAAGGTTGGGAATGTTTTTTGAACCGAAGAATAAAAGAATAAATAACATGACAATCAAAAGCTCACCGCCTCCGAGATTACCAAGAAATAAAATAACCAAGGAAATCATTGTGTAAAGATACGAAAAATCTAAGCCAGAAATTGCTTAGAACTTAGTCCTTATTTCAATTCCTTTTGCTTCCCTGCAAAGTCAATTACAATGGGCGTGGCAATGCAGATAGAAGAATACGTTCCAACTACAATACCAACAAGCAATGCAAATGAAAATCCACGAATCACTTCACCACCGAAAATAAAAATTGCTAATAAAACAAAAAAGATGGTAAGAGATGTATTTATGGTACGGCTAAGCGTGGCGTTGAGCGCATCGTTAATCACTTTCTTTTCATCTCGGGCATGATGATGGATGCCAACAAATTCGCGGATACGGTCAAATACCACCACCGTGTCGGTCATAGAGTAGCCCATAACCGTTAAAATTGCTGCAATAAAGTGCTGGTCAATTTCGAGTGAGAAAGGAAGTACCCCGTTAAAAATAATAAATAATGAAAGTACGGCAGCCGCATCGTGAAGCAAGGCGACAACGGCACCTAATCCAAACTGCCATCTTCGAAAGCGAACAAAAATATACAAGAACATGAGCGCACATGAAATAAGGATAGCCCACACAGCCGAAGTTTTAATATCATCGGCAATGGTAGGTCCCACTTTTTGCGAACTCACTACTTCGTAAGTATATCCGCCTAACGTTTTCAAACCCTGGTCTAATTGTTCTTTAACTTTATTTTCTGTTTCTGTTCCCTGCCCGTCAATCAAATAATTGGTAGTAATTTTTACCTGGTTGCTGGGACCGAAAGTTTTTACGCTGGGAGATGCTTCAAAAGGCGCTTTCAAAGCGTCAATAACCGAAACAGTGGTAACAGGTTTGTTAAACCGTACCACATAGCTGCGCCCGCCTTCAAAATCTACACCAAAGTTTATTCCTTTCACTGCAAATGCGGCAATGCCGGCAGCAATAACCAATCCCGAAATGAGGTAATATATTTTTCGCTTTTCTACAAAATTGAAATGAGTATTTTTAAAAGCACCTTTGGTGATTTTATTCCAAAATTTTATCTCTTTATTTTTTCCAAGCTGCCATTCAAAAATAATACGGCTGATAAATAAGGCGCAAAACAACGATGTCAGAATACCAATTATTAGCGTGGTGGCAAACCCCTGTATAGGTCCGCTTCCGAAAACATAGAGTATGATACCAAGTATGAGTGTGGTAATATTGGAATCGATAATGGACGAGAAGGCATGTTTAAAGCCATCGGCAATGGCAAGCCGCATTCCTTTGCCCAAAGCAATTTCTTCGCGGACACGCTCGAAAATAAGAATATTGGCATCAACCGACATGCCTATTGTAAGGACGATACCTGCTATTCCGGGTAATGTGAGTACTGCACCTAACGAAGAGAGTACACCCATAATAAAAAATATGTTGGCAAATAAAGTAAGGTCAGCTACCCAGCCGGCACTATTGTAATAGGCAACCATAAAAACAAGCACAACAATAATGGCAATTACAAATGAAAGCAGGCCTGCATCAATTGCCTCTTGTCCCAATGAAGGACCAACGACAGCCTCTTCAACAATATGTGCCGGTGCAGGAAGCTTTCCGGCTTTTAAAATATTTGCAAGGTCTTTTGCTTCATTAATTTCAAAATTACCCGTTATAGACGAACGCCCGCCAGCAATTTCTCCTTGTACTGTGGGGAACGAATACACGTAATTATCTAACACAATAGCAACACTTCTTCCTATGTTTTCGCTGGTTACACGTTTCCACGTTTTAGCTCCTTCGGGATTCATGTTCATGGCTATTTCGGGTTTGCTGTTAAATTGTCCGAAATCCTGTCGCGCATCCGAAATGGCTGCACCATCTAACGGTGGGGTGCCATCCCGCGATGTAACTTTTATTGCTACCAGCTCAATGGCTTTGGTTTCTTTGCTTGGTGGTTTTACAGCCCAGAGTAATTTCAATTCTTTCGGCAGCACTGATCTTACATCATTGCGTGAGAAAATTGCATTCACCTTTGCGGTATCTTTTATCGCAGCATATCCCACAACTGGTCCCGGCATATATTCGCTTTGATTGTTTTCACCTTGCCGGATTGCAGGGCTGAGTACAGCAAACAAAGGGTTCTCTTTAGCAAATTCTTCAAACGTGGCGTTTTTAGACGTGTCGGATTTGGCAGTATCACCCCCTTCAATTTTTTCCAGCAGGCTTGGTTTTTTCAATGAATCGTTTGCAGCCAATGCTGAAGTATCACCCGGTACTGCCGAAGTATCGGTTGATTTAACGGTGGTATCGGTTAAAGAAGACAGCAGCGAATCTTTTTTACTTTCTTTTTTCAGTAAATCGTTTACTGCAGAAATCTTGTCAAATATTTCTTTGTTTTCAAAAGTTTCCCAAAATTCGAGTTTGGCGGTACCCTGAAGCAGCTTACGGACGCGTTCGGGCTCTTTTACTCCGGGAAGCTCAACTAAAATTCTTCCTGAACCTAATTGCTGAATATTAGGTTGCGTTACCCCGAACTTGTCAATACGTGTTCTTAAGATATTGAAGGTACGGCTAATGGCTGCATCCGCTTCTTCTTTAATAATTTTTATTACCTGGTCATTAGTGGAATTAAAATCCACCCGTCCCTGTAAATCAATGGTATTAAATACGGCAGCAAGTTTTGCGTTGGGGTCAATCTTTTGAAAAGCACGTCCGAATAAAGTAACAAAATCCTCCTGGCTGTTTTGCTGCATCTTCTGCGCTTCTTCCAATGCTTTATTAAATGTGGAATCCGTGCTGTTGTTGGCCATAGCTCTGATTAAGTCAATAACCGAAACTTCCAGCGTTACATTCATTCCACCTTTAAGGTCAAGTCCAAGGTTTATTTCGCGTTCCTTGCATTCGCGATAGGTATAATCTTTAACTAATAAATTATACACACCTTCATTCTGAATGGAATCGAGATAGGTTTGATAGGATTTGAAATCTCCGGCAGCATGTTCCCACGCTTTATTTTCAACAGTTTTTGTTACAATTGTAAACGAAAGCTGGTATATACATACTACAGCTAACAAAATTGCCAGCAGCTTTATTGCACCTTTACTTTGCATGAAATTTAGATTCGATTTTAGGTTAGAAAATTTTTAAGCGTGCAAATATAGAAGAAACCAAGAGAAACAACAACAACATGTGGTTTTTTTTAGGAAACTTGTAAACCAATAATAGTTTCCATAGTTTTGCTTCCGTTTTGAAAACAGATTATTGACAAATGGAAGTACTGGAAAAAACCGAAACACGGGAACGTATCCTGATTGCGGCACATGATTTATTTTATAAATACGGAATCCGCAGCATCACGATGGATGACATTGCAAGACATCTTTCAGTTTCAAAAAAAACCATATACCGGTTTTTTAATGAGAAAGACCGGATTGTACATGCCTGTTGCACGAGTGACCTTGATAACCATTACAGCGATTGCGAAAATATATTCATCAAATCAAAAGATGCGGTTCATGAAATGATGGGAGTGATGAAACATGTTTCGGAAATGTTCAGCCGCATGAACCCGAATTTATTTTTTGACCTGCAAAAATTTCATCCGGATTCATGGAAAGCATTCCGTAATTTCAAAGAACAAAAGATGATGGCTATGGTGGAAAATAATTTAAAGAGAGGGGTCAAAGAAGGGCTCTACCGCCCTGATATTAATATTAAAGTGCTGGCAAGGCTTAGGATTGAGGAAGTGGAACTTGCATTAAATCCTGTTATCTTTCCTCCCGGAAAATTTAATTTAAAAGATGTCCAGGTAACTTTGCTTGATCATTTCCTGCATGGCATAACAACATTAAAAGGACATAAGCTGATTAACAGATACAAACAGATTAAGGAAGAAGAATAAGTACAATTTACAATTCAAATTCACTAGTGCAAACATCTTTATTATGCAATCATTTTTTAAGAAATTAAAGTTGCTTGTTGCTTTTGCAGTGTTCTTAACTGCTTATTCACAAGCACAGGAAAAGCAGCCTGAAACAGTTTCATTCACATTACAGCAGGCAATAGATTATGCATTTCAAAACCAGGCGAGCGTGCTTAACTCGGCCATTGACAATGAAATTGCTCAGAAAAAAATAAACGAATTAATCGGTATAGGCTTGCCGCAAATAAACGGCACCGCGAGTGCGCAGCGTTTTCTCAGGATACCCACGCAGGTTATTCCCGCAGCAGCTCTTGGCGGACCTGAAGGAGTTGCAGTACCAGCGCAATTCAGCTTGGAATATCAGGCAAGCGCAGGTCTTGAAGCAACCCAGTTAATTTTTGACGGTTCCTACATGGTGGGAATACAGGCAACTAAAACGTATGCCGAACTTTCAAGAAAAAACTACCAGCAATCAAAAATTGAAACAGCTGCAGCCGTTAGTAAGGCATATTATGGTGTGCTTGTAAATACTGAGCGCTTCGATTTGCTCAATACAAATATTGAACGTGTCAGGAAATTAAAAGATGATACAAGGGCGCTTCTCGATAATGGTTTTGTAGAAAAAATAGATTACGATCGTGTTGAAGTTACTTACAATAATATTTTGGCTGAAAAAACAAAAACCGAAAAACTGCTTGAACTCGGAAAAGCGTTATTGAAATTCCAGATGGGCATGGACGCTGATGCAACACTCATTTTATCTGACAACTTAAAAAATATTGCCTTTGATGAAGCATTGCCGGCAGAATCAAAAGCCGATCCTGCACAAAGAATTGAATATTCTATTTTGCAAACCACACACCGGCTTCAGGAACTTGACTTGAAAAAAAATCGTTTTCAATATTTTCCAAACTTGAGTCTATTTGGCGGATTGAGTACATATGCATACCGTTTTGAATTTGATTTCCTTGAAAGTTCAGAGAAATGGTATCCAACAGCAGTTATTGGCGCAACGCTCAGTGTACCCATATTTGACGGAATGCAAAAACGTGCCCGTATTCAACAATCAAAGTTAAATCTTAAAAAAATTGAAAATAATTTCCGCTCACTTGAACAGGGTATTTTGTTTGAAACCCAAACCGCGAAAGCAAAGCTGGAAAATGCTATTGTCTCTTTGGAGATTCAACGTAAAAACCGTGAGTTGGCAGGCAACGTGGCACGTGTTACAAAAATCAAATATGAGCAGGGAGTGGGATTAAATACTGAAGTTGTTGATGCTGAGACGGCGTTGAAAGAAGCGGAAACAAATTATTATTCTGCATTGTTTGATGCGCTTGTGGCTAAAACGGATTATGCAAAAGCAACAGGGACATTGTTAAAAAATTAAATCATCAATTCTAAAATAAACCTACATACAATACTTATGAAAAATATACTATTCATTTTCGGAGTTTTAACAATAATCATTGCCTGTTCCTCAGGTAATACCGGTGATAAAAGAGCCGAATTGGAGAAGCTGAAGAAAGAAGAAGCAACGCTGAAAGAAAAAATAGCAAAGCTGGAGTCCGAAGTTGCAGGTTCCGATACTTCGCAAAAAGAAAAATCGAAAATGGTAACCGTTACCCAAATGCAGCCTCAGCCGTTCAATCATTATATTGAAGTGCAGGCGAAAGTGGAAGGGGATGAAGATGTGATGGTGAGTGCAGAATCTATGGGAACCGTTACGGGCGTGCTGGTAAGAGCGGGAGACAAAGTTTCGAAAGGCCAGGTGATGGCAACATTGGATGAACGCACAGTACGCCAGAATATGGAATCGCTTAAATCACAACTTGATCTTGCAACCACATTATACAACCGACAGAAAAATTTGTGGGATCAGAAAATCGGCAGCGAAGTACAGTTCCTTAATGCAAAAACACAAAAGGAATCGCTCGAAAAACAAGTAGATGCTTTACAGAACCAATGGGATCTGACGAGAATCAAATCACCCGTAAACGGAACGGTGGATGACGTAAAAATTAAAGTAGGCGAAATGCTGGCTCCCGGAGTCCCAGCTATACGCGTGGTAAATCTCAGCGCATTAAAAGTAAAAGGAGAAGTGGCGGAAGCGTACATCAATTCAGTAAATAAAGACAACCCGGTAAAAATATTTTTTCCTGACCTCAATAAAGAGATTGATGCTAAGGTTGATTATTCAGGTAAAGCCATCAACTCGCTCAACCGCACGTTTAATGTGGAGGTTAGATTAGGTCCTTCGAAGGGAGAATTTCACCCCAACCAGGTAGCGGTTTTAAAAATTGCCGATTACTCTTCCCCAAAAGCGCTTGTGGTTCCTGTGGGCGCAGTTATGAAAAGTTCCGATGGAGAATATGTTTTTGTTGCTTCTGCTGAGAGCGGAAAAACCAAAGCAAAAAGAAAAACTGTTAAAACAGGTAAAACTTATAACGGCAATGTTGAAATTGTTGAGGGTATCTCAGCCAATGATAAAGTGGTAACTTATGGTTATCAGAATCTGGTGGAAGGTGACCGGATTGCATTTTAACATGAGTATAATAAATAATTTCATAACCATTCAATAACTTTTTCCAATGCAGGACACCCATAAAGAATTTAAACCGAGCAGCTGGGCAATAGATAACCGCGTTTCTATTTTTATATTGACTCTCATTCTTACTATTGCCGGAATTATTGCGTACAACAATATTCCCAAAGAAAGTTTTCCCGACATTTCACTGCCCAGTGTTTATGTAACTGTTGCATATCCCGGAACTTCACCAAAGGATATGGAGAACCTGGTGGTTCGCCCCATAGAGAAAGAATGCAAAAGTATTTCAGGAGTGAAAAAAATAAAAAGCAATTCCCTGCAGGATTTCGCCAGTGTGGTTGTTGAATTTAACAGCGAAGAAAATATTGTAGAAGCCAAGCGCAAAGTAAAAGATGCAGTTGACCGCGCCAAAAAAGATTTGCCTACTGATTTGCCAAGCGACCCTTCCATTGATGAAATTAATTTTTCCGATTTGCCTATTATGTACGTCAATATCAGCGGAAACTATGATTTGGCCACGCTGAAAAAATATGCCGATGATGCAAAAGAAAAACTGGAAAGCCTTAAGGAAATTAAAAAAGTTGATTTGATTGGTGCTCTCGAAAGGCAGATACAGATTAATGTTGACATGAACAAGATGCAGGCATCCGGTCTCAGCATGGGTGACATTGAGCGTGCTGTGAAATTTGAAAATATGACTGTACCCGGTGGAACGGTAAACATGAGCGGGGTAAGGCGCTCGTTGAGTGTAAGCGGTGAATTTAAAGATGCCGACCAGATAGGAAACCTTGTTATAAATTCCATTGATGGAGAGCCGATTTACCTGAAAGATATTGCTGAGGTTACGGATGGTTTTAAAGAGCAGGAAAGCTACGCGCGCCTCGATCATAAAAATGTTATTACACTTTCTGTTGTAAAACGTACGGGGGAGAATCTTATTGAAGCATCCGATAAAATTGTGGCATTGATTGACGACTTGAAGGAAAATTCTTTTCCCAACGACTTAATAATTACACTTACTGGTGATCAGAGCGAGCAAACCCGTGTTACATTGCATGACCTGATCAATACCATCATTATCGGGTTTGTACTGGTGCTGATATTGCTCATGTTTTTTATGGGAACAACCAACGCATTTTTTGTTGCTATGTCGGTTCCGCTGTCCATGTTCGTTGCTTTTCTTTTTATGCCAGTCATCGGGTTTACCATGAATTTTATAGTATTGTTTTCATTCCTGCTTGCCTTGGGAATTGTGGTTGACGATGCTATTGTGGTTATCGAAAACACTCACCGCATTTTTGCAAACGGGAAGGTCCCCATTGCGGTTGCAGCCAAGCGTGCAGCCGGTGAAGTGTTCCTCCCTGTATTAAGCGGAACTTTAACCACGCTTGCTCCTTTTATTCCGCTTGCATTCTGGTCGGGTATTATCGGCAAATTCATGTTCTTCCTTCCCATTACGCTGATAGTAACGCTGATGGCATCGCTGCTGGTCGCTTATATCATCAATCCTGCTTTTGCCGTACAGTTTATGAAACCGCATGAGGGTAAAAAACATGATCCGAAAAAAGGTTTGAAAATTTCACTCATCATCTTCGGTGCGGTAATCGTGCTGAGCTATGTATCCGGCAATATCGGCTTTGGAAATTTCGCTATCCTGATTTTACTGCTCAATCTCCTTCACCGTTTCTGGCTGCATAAAGTAATTTTACGGTTCCAGGATAATGTATGGCCTCGTTTTAAAACGTTTTATACACGAATATTAACATGGTGCTTACACCGTCCGTGGACAATGATTGCTTCAACCATTGCGCTATTTTTCATTTCAATAGTAATGTTAATGGTACGGAATGGCGGAATAAGGTTTTTTCCGGAAGGCGACCCCAATTTTATTTTTGTTTATACCAGCCTGCCTATCGGAACAGATCAATCGTACACCGACAGCATTACTAAAATCGTGGAGAAGCGGGTGTACAGTGTTATCGGAGAAAATAACCCGCTGGTGAAATCGGTAATTTCAAATGTCGGAGTGGGAGTAACCGATCCGCAGGACGAAGACCAAAGCTATTATGCAAACAAGAGCAAGGTGCAGGTGGCTTTTGTAAGCTATGGAAAGCGTAATGGCCAGTCAACCCGTGAGTACCTCGATAAAATACGCGAACAAATAAAAGGAATTGCAGGCGCAGAAATAACTGTGGCGCAGGAGCAGGGGGGGCCGCCTGTAGGAAAACCCATCAGCATTGAAATGACTGGCGATGATTATGAACTGCTTGCCGTAACCAGCAAATCATTGAAGCGTTACCTCGATTCGCTGCAGATTGACGGGGTAGAAGAATTAAAATCCGATTTGCAGGATAACAAACCGCAGATTGCTTTTTCCATTGACCGCGAGCGTGCCAACCGGGAGGGAATTTCAACCGGGCAAATTGGCAATGAGATTAATCTGGCCGTGCTGGGAAGGGACATTTCAAAATTCCGCGATGTGAATGACGATTATAACATTGTGATTAAATATAAAGATGAGCAGCGCAACAATATCGATCAGCTTAAAAACCTTAAAATACTTTACCGTGATATGGCAATGAACGGCATGGTGCGTAATGTTCCGCTTTCGTCATTTGCCGAAATAAAATATTCCGATACGTACGGTGTCATTAAACGAAAAAATCAAAAACGCATTATCACCGTTTCATCCAATGTTTTGTCGGGGCATAATGAACAGGCTGTAGTAGCTAACGTAACGAATGCGGTTACAAACTTCCAGGCTCCTGCCGGTATTACCGTAAAAATGGGCGGAGCGCTGGAAGAACAAATGGAAACCATGACTTTCCTTCTTGGAGCATTGATGACTTCTTTCCTGCTTATTATTATTATACTCGTCATGCAGTTTAACTCAGTCAGCAAGCCGCTCATTATTATGACTGAAATTCTTTTCAGTGTGATTGGAACATTTCTCGGTTTCTCCATCTGGAAAATGGAGTTCTCGACTGTCATGACAGGTATCGGAGTTATTGCGCTGGCAGGCATTGTGGTACGGAACGGGATATTGCTTGTTGAGTTTACCGACCTGCTCAGGCAGCAGGGTGTGAGCACGCTCGAAGCCATTGTTGAAGCCGGGCGTACGCGTATGACTCCTGTTATACTTACCGCAACAGCTACGATGCTTGGTTTGATTCCGCTTGCCGTTGGACTGAACATTGATTTCGTGAAATTATTTACCGAACTAAATCCTCATCTTTATTTTGGCGGTGATAGTACTGCATTCTGGGGCCCGCTGTCATGGACAATGATTTTCGGGTTGGGATTTGCCACATTCCTCACACTTATTCTTGTACCTGTAATGTACCTGCTGAGCGAACGTGCTAAAGCACGCATTAAAAAGTGGCGCAAGCTTCCGTATGAACAGCAATTGTTTGATAAAGACTGGAAGCTGAACGGAATTGAAGAAGCTTCATTGGAAACCGTTGAGTCAAGGTAAGATTTTAAAGTTATAAATAATATTTTAGCGCAGAGACACTGAGACGCGGAGATGCAATTGTGAATAAATAAAATGTGATTAAATTTTCTTTCTTTGCGCCTCCGCTCCCGATACCTATCGGGATATGCGTTCAATTTAATTTCTAAAAAAGATTTGTTTTGAAGAGAACCACAAAATACGCTTTTCTCAGTTCAATATTCTTTTTCCTTTCCGTTAATTTTTCTTTTGCTCAGGAGGAGCTTATTAAAAAAGATTTGTTCTCCATCCCTGTAAAGCAAATTTTCGGTGAGGGAGCGTTCACGTTTAAACTGGCCGTGGACGGCAACGAAAATATTGCCATCAACTCGTGCAACAAGCCGTTGGTTTATTTTATAAATGTTGCGGGTATTATTACCGATAGTGTAAAAGTCCCTTTTGAAAGCTGCGTCCGCAACATGGAATTTGATGAATATGATAATCTGCTCATCATGGACAACGAGGAAAAAAATATTTACAAATACGACAGCAAAACGAAAAAGGCTGAAATATTTCCGTACACAAAGCCCGAAGACTGGTACACCCTGCAAAACCATTATTATAAATATTTCGAGATCAGCTCCATCCCTACATTTTACATTAACAAAGATTATTTGCAGGATGCCTATTACACGCGCTTTTATTACATGTATAATTTGTGGCTCAACTATTCAAACGGATTTATTTATCAAAGCGCCTATAACTTCATACGCAAAGTAGGTAATCACCGTTCATACATTGCCCTAAAAAAATCCGACCTGTGGTTTTCCGAGCGGCTTAGCAATAAATGCAAGCTGCTTTTAATTGACCTCGACAAAGAAGTGGCTGTGTATTATAACCGTGCTTTGGTTTTAATTTACGAGGATTTCAAAAATAATTTTGTGCGTGAATACTACTGTCCTACCCATTTTGGCGATGCCGTTCAGTTTGACTTTGCCTCCAATGTCCACCAGAAAAAAATATGGGGTGTGTCGGATTACAACCGCGATAAATTTACCGTTTCTGTATGGATGGTGAATAAATAATATTTTTGGCAGGACAGTTTCACATGAACAATAACAGAAGAGATTTCATAAAAAAAATAAGCATTGTTGGCGGTGCAGGATTGCTGACCTCCGCAGCCTTTATTTCATTAATGAAAAAAATCAGAAAAAATCGAAGGGATGAAATTCCTGTTAATGACAAGCCCTTCACGATTTCGATTTTGCAAACAACCGATGTACATTGCCAGGTGCATCCGCATGATGAATTGTTTTGGGAAAATAATAAAGTGGTGTTTCGCAAAACTGGCGGTTATGCGCATTTAGCAACATGGTTTCAAAAAGAAAGAAAGAAAAACCCCGATACTTTTTTAATTGATACAGGCGATATGTTCCAGGGCAGTGAGCTTTCTGTAAAAACTACCGGCAAAGCATTGGTTCCCATTTTAAATGCTTTGGGCTACGATTTGTATTTACCCGGCAACTGGGAAGTTATTTATTATAAAAAAGCCATGCAGGAATTATTGGGTGCGTTAAGTGCGCCAAAAGTTTGTGCCAATATGTATCATGATTTGGGTGAAGGAAAAAAAGGGGAATTAATTTTTCCACCTTATTACATCTGGAATATTAAAGGAGTTAAAATTGGTTTCATAGGGTATACCGATCCATTGGTTCCTATTCGTCAATCACCCAATTACAGCAAAGGAATCATTTACACGAAACCCGAAGAAAGCTTAGTTCAGTATGTTGATGTGCTGCGCAACCGCGAGCAATGTGCATATGTACTTATTGTGGCACATCTGGGATTATCCCAGCAAATTTATTTGGCAAATTCAGAAGCATGCAAAGGCGTTGATTATATTCTTGGAGGCGATACACATGAAAGAGTACGAAAGCCCATTCAGTGCAAATACAGCAAAGTGGTTGAGCCGGGTGCTTTCGGTTCGTTTGTCGGCAAGCTGAATATTACCATACAAAACGGTAAGGTAATTAAGGATGACTATGAACTGGTTGAAGTAACATCTGATGAACAAGAGCCTTCAACGGAAATGATTGCTTTGATCAAAGACAATGAAAAACCATTTGAAAAGAATATTTATGCGATAGCGGGTTACAGCACCATTCCCTTGTACCGTTACTTTGTTGTCGAAAATCCTATTGACACTATGATATTGGATGCCTTGAAATGGAAAGTTAAGGAAGTTGATATAGTTTTGTCAAATGGTTTTCGATTTTGTCCACCGCGCACCACACCTGACCATACCGGGAACATCCCGATAACCGAGGGTTATATTTTTGATATGCTTCCTGTGGATAGCACCATACGAACAGGAACAGTAACGGGTTTGCAAATTAAAGAATGGCTGGAAAAAGAATTGAACAATGTTTTCGCCAAAGAAGCGTCCGAACGAATTGGCGGTTGGGTAATAAAGTTTAAGGGAATGAAAATTACTTTTAATGCATTTGGAAAGAATGGCGAACGCGTGCAACAGGTTACTGTTGACGATGTACTTCTTGATTTGAATAAAGAATACAATATTTGCGCCTGCGAACGGGATGGCGACCCTCCTGATATGCTGTGCAGGATGAAAAATGTAGCCAATACAAAAAATACCAGTTACACACTGCATTCCGTAATGAAAGAATACCTTGCAGCCAATTCACCGGTTACTCCAACGCCTCCTGAAAGCGCGCATATTTTAGATGCCCCGCAAACATTGCTCACACAAGTAACAGGTGTAGATTACCAGTTTCACTAAATAAAAATAAAATCAGCTATGCTCGAATTAATTAAACAACCCTGGCCCTGGTACATTGCCGGTCCGCTTATCGGGTTAGTCGTTCCCGCATTATTAATCATGGGTAACAAATCATTTGGTGTCAGCTCATCATTGCGGCATATATGCGCTGCCTGTTTACCCGCCAACATTCCATTCTTTAAATATGACTGGAAAAAGGAAGCGTGGAATTTATTTTTTGTGCTGGGGATTTTCCTTGGCGGAATAGCAGCCGTCAGCTTATTGGCAGACCAGCACCCGTTAGTAGTAAGCCCTAAGCTAAGCGCTGAGCTTGCGCAATATGGCATTACCGATTACACCAATTTAATGCCTTTGCAGGTTTTCAACTGGCAAGCTCTTTTTACTTTCAAAGGATTTTTAATGATTATAGCGGGCGGTTTTATGGTCGGCTTCGGTACGCGTTATGCCGGGGGTTGTACCAGCGGGCATGCCATTATGGGCTTATCAACCTTACAATTCCCATCGCTCATTGCCACCTGTTGTTTTATGGCAGGAGGTTTTATTATGGCAAACCTTATTTTACCCTTTATCCTTTCACTGTAAAATTTAATTTCTGATATGGAAAATCAAATAGAAACAAATACCGATTTTGAAGTCCGTTCGTTGGACACCATTTGCATAAACGAAAGCCAGTTGGAGCATAAATGGTATCACAACCTCCAATATCTTGCAATGGGTATTTTCTTCGGTATTTTATTAGTTAAGGCCGAAATCGTAAGTTGGTTTCGCATACAAGAAATGTTTCGTTTGCAATCGTTCCACATGTATGGCATAATTGGCAGTGCGATAGCTGTAGGAATAATTTCTGTATGGATGATTAAAAAATTCAACATCAAAACTATTTATGGTGAGCAAATAGAATTTCATCCCAAAAAAATCAACAAGGGGCAAATTTATGGCGGGCTGCTTTTTGGTTTAGGATGGGCAGTTACCGGTGCATGCCCCGGGCCCTTGTTTGCGCAAATAGGTACAGGAGCAACTGTTGTAACGGTAACACTTTTAAGCGCTCTTTCGGGCACATGGGTGTATGGCTATTTCAGGGAGAAATTACCGCATTAAAAATAGTTTATAAAAATCAATATTTGGCAAAAACATATGCGGCTAATCCATATAGCCCTGTTGCCTTTTTTCGAATTATTCACTCAAACTTTATTGCCTTTACCGGTTGAATTTTAGTAACCAGCATAGATGGGATGATCAGCATAAACGTGCAGATGATAATGGTACCTGCGTTGAGCAATAAATAATTTAGCCCGTTGAAATCTATGGGAACTACTTTAATGTAATACGATTCCTGTGGTAATGTTATCCACCCGAATTTCCATTGAAGAAAACATAATACCAATGCAAAAATATTTCCAAGTAACAACCCGGTTGAAATAATGTAAACCGATACGTAAAGAAAAACCTTTTGTATGCTGATGTTTTCAGCACCCATTGCTTTCATAATTCCGATCAATGGAGTATTTTCTAAAATAATAATCAGCAGTGTAGAAATCATGTTAATGCCTGCCACTGCAATAATCAGCACAATAATAATAATGACATTTATGTTGAGCAGGTTGAGCCAGTTAAAAATCTGAGGGTAGAGTTCAGTAATAGTTTCGGTTTTAAATTTATAACCTGTTTCATGGTAAATTTTTTTTGCAACAACATCCGACTTTTTAAAATCTTTTATGGTTACTTCAAAGCCGCCAACCTGGTCATTGCTCCAGTCATTTAATTTTTTTATTTGCGCTATATCACAAAAAGCATACAGGTTGTCAAATTCATCCATACCGGTTTCATAAATACCGGAAATTTTAAATTTACGGATGCGCGCGGGCTGCTGTATAAAATAAACAATCAAATCATTATTCAGCTTTAGCTGCAGGAGGCTTGCAATTTTTGATGAGACAAGCACCTTGTCAGATTTTCCGGTATCACTAACAGTAAAAACATTTCCTGCAATTATTTTTTTCTGCAAAAAATTCTGATCATAATCGCTGCCGATGCCTTTTAGTACAACGCCATGAATTTCATTTTCTGTTTTAATAATTCCTGCCTTGGTTGCATATACCTGTATGTGTTTAATATCAGCATCCGACTTTAACATTTCATAAAATGGTTGATTTTTATTTACCGGCTCTTCTTCAAAAGAATAATTCGAATCGAAATTGCTGATGCGGATATGCGCTCCGAAGCCCGTTGTTTTTTCGGTAATTTCATTTTTAAATCCATTCACCACCATTTCCGCAATGATCATTACGGCTATGCCAAGCGCAATGCTTGCGAGGGCAATCTTAACAATGGGTTTAGAAACCGTACCTGTTCCTTTTGCTCCGAAAACAATACGCTTCGCAATAAATAATTCGTAATTCATTTTTCACAATTCATAATTACCTCTTCACTCAAGACTTATATTTTCATCTCCCGCCTGGTACGGAAGAAATGTAAGAATTAATTGAAACATTTCATCGGTAGTTTTCATGCTTCCGCTTTTGCCTGATATTTCCCGCGGAGGAAAAAACGGGTTGTTGGGATTTTTAATTGTATTGTCATAAACTCCAATGGCAGTTATGGTCGTGCCCTTCGGTATTTTCATCATTTTATGAAACGTGTAAAAATATTGCCAGCGGAAATCCCATTTCTTTATCCGTATCAGGGGAATAGTATCGCCATCCGGTTTAACCGCAAATGCCCAAAACGATTTTCCGAGCAGGTGCATATGAGGGTTAATGGTGATGAGAGAAATATCATTTTGAATAACCGCCCTCGTAGTAAATGTTTTTATCGAATCGGCAGGGATAACCAAAGGAGGAACAATATCCGAAATACCCAATGTGCCCAATTGAGTTTCCATAGTAGGTCTTACGGGAGGCTTATCCGTGAAAAAGATATTAAAATATGATTGGTCCTGGGCATCAACAGGGCTGGGCCCGTAATGAATGTCGCGCATCAGGAAAGCGCCTTTTCTTTTTAATCTCCACCCGCCAATTCCGTTTGGATACACCGCTGGCAAGACACCCGGAAGGTGATTGGAAACCGAAGGAGTGAGTAACGGGTAAGAATCATCGTCATTCAAGAGGTTAATGGCTTTGTAGGATTGCTCAAGCGTGCCTGCCGAATCACGGTTAATTGCAAAAGGGCCGGCAAAATGATTTTTCTTTTTGCTATCATCATACTGAATGATATGGCCGTTCATGTGATGCACTAATTTGCGGTTGCCTGGTACATATTCTATGGCCCGTATAAATGTATCATTAGGAATTTCATAAGGAATTTTAATAATCATGAAACGGTCTTTGTTATCTCCTTCAATTAAGTAATGCTCTTTCATTTTAACTACCAAATCGGGTTTGCCAAGCATGGAGCCTTTTGGAAACTGTGGTATTGGAGGAAGTTTGGATGGATCACCGGGCAGACAATCATTTTCAACCCAGCTGCTAATCATTTCTATTTCATCGTCAGTCAGGATTCTTTCGCCAATGAAATGCGAGTAGGAGGGATCGGCAGGCCAGGGCGGCATGAAGCGTGATTCGGTTACCAGCTTAATAGTACCTGCTTTTTTGAGTACATCCTGGTATGTTAGCAGTGAAAAAGGAGCCGCTTCACCGGGACGGTGGCATGGCGAACAGTTTTTAAATATCAGCGGGGCAATATCTTCGCTGAAGGTCGCATCTTTTTTGACGCTGCTTCTTTGATTACAACTGCAGCATGCAAGTAACAGCAGGAATATTAATTGCTTTTGCAAAATTTCTTTTGTGAATAATAACAATTTAATTATCACCTGTTTTTTTCAATAACACAACCTACTGCTTTTGTTTCTTTTATCTTAATGGTTGTTCCGTTTACAATACATGTTAGTACATCCGATAAATAATGTTCCGAAATGTATTGTCGGTGCTTTCCAATATCAATTGCCCAATTATCAATTGCTCCCTTGTAAACTGTTTCTCCATTTTTATTTACCACAAACACCTCAGGTGTTTTGGTTGCGTGAAGGTAATGAGTCAAATTTAAATCATCATCACGAAGCATTTCGAAAGTGATTTTGTATTTACTCACAAAATCGTCAACATCTTTTTTCGTTACAGTATTTCCGGGAATGATGCCATAAAAAACAATTGAGTCATTTTTAAAGTCATGGTAGAGATTGTTGAGTGTTAAAGTATAATTCTGCGAAAGCGGGCAATCAACAGCAAGAAAAACAAAAACAGTGGCTTTGTTATTTTTAATTCCGGATAAGCTGAATGCTGAATCATTTACTGTTTGCAGGGTAATTGAAAATATGGAGCCGGGGTTTTCCGCTTCTTGTCCGCAGCCGGTAAATAATAAAAGTAAAATAGCAAATGCTGTTATGCGTTGCATGTATTCATGCAAAAATATTCTTTTATACCTCACAGGTGCTTCGCAGGCTCTCAGGAGAGATGTTTAACTTTGCTGTCTATTTAAAATTATGCTGGTAACATTAAGGGTTGCAGTTTTATTTTTATTCATTGTATTCATAGCTTCCTGCGGAAAAGACAACAATACAGTTACAGGCGGGCATGTGGATGCGTATATTTACCTGAATGATCCCTCGTCAATTCAGTTAAATGCTATTGGCGGCTGGATTTATTACAGCAGCAGCGGCAACAGCGGGCTAAAGGGATTGATAATTTTCCGCAGGTCGCAGGATGAATTCAGCGCTTACGACCGTGCCTGCACGTATCACACTAACGAAAGCTGCGCTTTGGTTGAAGTGGAATCAAACAATACATTTGGTATTGACAGCTGCTGCGGCTCGCGTTTTAACCTGTATAGTTTGGGTATTGTTGAAAAAGGCCCGGCTACGCAACCGCTCATCCAATACCACACAACTTTTGACGGCAGCATTCTGCATGTTTCCTCTTTCTGAAAGAGAGAAGATTTCATTCATTCAACAATAAATTTTCCTTTGGAAAGAATATTATTTTGTTGTTTTAAATAGTAAAAGTACATCCCGGCAGGAAAATTATTTCCTGAAACATATGTTTTGATTCCTGTTACTTTGATATGTTTTAATTCTACTCCCAGCATATTTACCAGGACAAGCTCTGCGGGCTTTTCGTTTTCGAATGCAGGGAAAACAAGTTCGAAAAATTCTGAAAAAGGATTCGGAATAATTTGAATCCCGGTTTGTTTAGCCGAATTAGCTGCAGAAGAAAAATCCTGTACCCTGTAATAAGTCATATTGGTAGGAACGGCTGCATTGAAATCAAAATAAATGTATGCTTTGTTTTTAATCACACTTTCACTGGCAGGGTTCAATTTTGGTTTAATGCTGTAAGCAATAAATCCCTTGCTTGCCTGTTTATTGTCATTGCTATCGGGAAGCATGATGTTTTCAAACCTGAATTTTATAACATGGCCATTAAAAATATCGGTTTTTACTTTATGGCTGGCACTGATAATTCTGAATGAATTCACATCAAGTTTTCCATTGAGAGTATCAAGAATAAAAATATTTCTCGCGTAAGCAGTCCCGGTATTCTGGAAATTGATGGTGTAAATTAATGACGGGTCTTGTACAGTTCCATCCGTGCTTAAATAAGTTTTAACTTCCTTATCGTTGGGATCAGCAGATGTATTAACCACCTTGCAACTTTCTAAAATATTATTGTTAGGATTAAAATCAGTTGACATGGGTTCAATAATCAGCTGCAGGCAAATAGTATCATTAGGTGTCGCTTGCGAATCAGGTTGAACCGTTAAATTGTTTACAAACGGATTAAAAAAGCTTGCGTTATTGTAATCCCAGGTTAAAGTATCACCATTAATGCCTGAAGGAGGAATTTGTGATGAAACATATGCAAGCAGCGGATCCTTGACAAGCTTTACCTGCGCGTTTACAGGATTGCAATTCAGGTTTTCTCCTTTTATAAAAATTGAAGTTAACACACCCGGAGTAAACCGGCTTGTATAGAAATAGCCGGTAAGGTCAAAAGTACTTTGGCAGTTAACCGCAAAATCATTCTGAAGAGATGGTAAGGATGGAACCGGGTATCCGTTCAGCGGGCAAATGTTCTGCATTCCGAAATTTGCCGCATCAAAATATATGTGATAGGTATTTGCTGTATCGGGAAGAATAAAAGAATAATTTCCCGATGAATCGGTGATTGCATAATACTGTGACTGGCCGTTTACGGTAATCCTTACCGGGTAAGAAATCAAAACAGAATCTCCGGTATCGAAAATACAATTGCTGTTTAAATCCGCGTATAATTTGCCGCCAACATTGCTGCAGCTGTCAGGACCTATTTGAACAAAATTGTATTTTGTTTTTTCAGTATAAACTGAATTAAATATGTCGCAGCTTACCCTGTATTTTACTGAATAGATTCCCGGGGAATTATAAGTGTGTTGAAGCGTATCGGTAAAATACATTCCTGTAGGAGGCGGGTAATAGGAAAAGGAACCTCCATCACCGTATTGAACAGTAATTAGTAAAGGACATCCGCAACTATTAGAAGTGATTGGAAAATTTACGGTTTGAGGAATATCGCAGGCCGAATTGACAAAATAATTTGAGGGGTCATTTAAAACCGGGGGATGATCCAGGTAGTAAGTCATATTGCTGAATGAAACATGCCAGTTGCCCGAACCATTAGCCGAAACATAAACAAACCTGAAATCGGCATGAGCAATGGAACACATGGCGGGCGAAATCCTGGCATAACTGGTAACCGTTCCGTACGAATTTCCATCCCAGTAATAACCGGGAGAATCATTGTTATACCAGTTTTCTGAATAATTAGGGCCGCCAAGGACTTTGAACCACCCTGTAGAAGTTCCGGTGCAAAATAAAGTTATGTTTTCTTCAATATAAAACTGGTCGCCCGGGGGCATGTTCCTGTTGTGAGTGAACGAAATCATATACCCGCATGCGGGGCCGCCCACTTCTTCCCATGTCAAGCCATTTGCATAACTGGTGTCGGGTGTAACGGATGCAGGTTGCTGCGCAAACAGTAAAGCAGGCGATAAAGAAAACAGGAAACCACAAATAAATTTTCTTTTCATTTTAATCCGAAAAAATCTAAGGCAATAAAATTGTAATTATTAATTGAATTGCCCGGAAAATTTTTGTGAAGGTAGAATATTCATAGGTTAAGGATTGGCTGAACATTATTTATTTTCAACTGCTCAATCAACAAACCTGAAATTCTAAAATCCCACAGGCTTTTATGCTCCCGATCCTTTTGTTCTATTGAACAATTATTTTTCATTAGACTTTTCTCCGCTCATGGCATTTTACTTCGCTTTAATCTGATGAATCAACTCGGGCATTTTGGAGAAGGAAAGATATTTTTCAGAGCTCTCTTTCTTTGACAGGATAAAGTTTTTGTAATCCGGAATTCTTACAAGGGAATCAACTCTCAATATCCCTTCATTAATAATTATATAGCAATAATAGCCCAAAGGTTTTAGGACATTTTCATAAAACAAGACTTTATCTTTATTTATAAATATTTCAACAAGAATGATGGGGGATTTTTTTTCGATAAGCATTAAAGACCCTTTAAAAACATTTAACTCGTAAGTTTCAACATCAATCTTTATCAGGTCAACCACATCAATTTTCTGATTGAAAACAAATTCATCTAAAGTGATTTGAGGAACTTCAACATTTTTATACTTTATCCATTTCCTGTAAAATTGATTTGTGAATTCAGTATTTGCTGAACAAACATCACATATACGGTCGTCTTCCGGGACAGCAAAAATCAAAGGTGAATTCGAATCCCCGATTGCTTTTTCGACAATCTCAATGTTGCCGGTAAGACCATTTAAATCAATATTTTTTCGCAGCCTCAAACAGTTGGCATGATAAGGTTCAAATGAAAATACTTTCGATTCATTGTTGCTTAATTTTGATATTACTGAATACAAACCTGTATTCGCACCAATGTCAAGTATTACATTGCTTTGTTTTGACAACTCTTTGAATAACCTGATATCAAGGGTTTCATTATAATTTCGGTTTTTAAAATATAATGCATCAACCAACCCGTCATCCCCGTGAGCATACATTTTAAAATTTACTTCATCAATTTTCAAGTCAACTACACCTGAAACTCGAATTTTTTTGAAAAATACTTTTTCGATAGCAACCACTAAAGAATACCAAAGATTATATAAAAGCCGTACAAAACTGTTGATTGTTTTGTTTTTTAGTGCTTCCATACATAATCTTTTCAGTAATTACTTTTTCGTCCGCATCTTTTGCATAAAATTTCTATTGTAAAATAATTTTCCCGTTAAACTTTTCTCCACTCACGGAATTTTCCAGCTTATAAAAATAAACTCCTTGCTGTTTGTTTTCTTTTTTGAGAATTAATTTATCTGAAGTTGTAAAAGCTGTTTCAATTACACGCCCGGTAATATCATAAAGCGAAAAAGTAAATTTATTTTTTTGAGGATTAGAAAAGGTGAAAGTGGATTGGGATGTGAGAGGATTGGGAGAAAATTGAAAATTGAATGTTAAAGTTTGATAATTGGGAATGCCGGTTATGGTATCGGGGTAGAGTTTGATGATCCAATAATCTCCACCCATGCTGTTTTCCGTTTTATCACCTGAAATACTTGAAAATGACCATCCGCCCAAGATATATCCACTATCAGTGGTTTGCTGCATGGTATAAAAAAAATCAATACCACTACCTCCGATGGTGTTTTGCCACTGAATGTTCCCAGTTGCATTGGTTTTTACAATCCAATAATCATATTGTCCAAGGCAGTTTTCCGTTTTATCTCCTGAAATTCCCGATTCGGAGTATCCACCTACAATATATCCACCATCAACAGTCTGTTTTATAGAATAAGGCCTTTCAAATTTGGTTCCTCCGATGGTATTCTGCCATTGAATGTTTCCTGATGCATCGGTTTTTACAATCCAATAATCTGCCACACCGCCAATGCAGTTTTCTGTTTTATCGCCTGAAATGTGTGACCAGGAACTTCCACCCAAAATATAACCGCCATCAGTGGTTTGTTGTACCGAAAAAAGCAAATCAAAATCACTTCCACCAATTGAATTTTGCCATTGAATATTGCCTGAAGTATCCAATTTTACTATCCAATAATCGCTTCCCCCTACATTATTTTCCGTTTTATCACCTGAAATTCCCGACTCAGAGTATCCACCAAGAATATAACCTCCATCAGAGGTTTGTTGAATGGAATAAAGCCATTCACTATTACTTCCACCAATAGTATTCTGCCATTGAATGTTGCCCAGTGAATCAATTTTAACAATCCAATAATCACCGGAACCAATTTTGTTTTCTGTTTTATCTCCCGAAATATTTGAATTAGATATTCCGCCCAAGATATATCCGCCATCAGTTGTTTGAGATATGCACCAAAGCTCTTCCCAAGAACTTCCTCCGATCGTATTCTGCCACTGAATGTTTCCGAATGCATCGGTTTTCACAATCCAGTAATCCCCCGTTATGAATGTTGGATCCCAATTATTTTCCGTTTTATCGCCCGAAATGTTCGAAGACGATATTCCGCCCAAAATATATCCTCCATCAGAGGTTTGTTGAATGGATAGAAGTTCATCCCCATCACTTCCCCCAATTGTATTTTGCCATTGAATATTTCCCCATGCATCGGTTTTTACCATCCAGTAATCCTCACCTCCATTGCTATTTTCCGTTTTATCGCCTGAAATGTTTGAAGAGGAAGTCCCGCCAAGAATATATCCACCATCGCTAGTTTGATGAATGGAATAAAGTTCATCATCATTATTCCCCCCAATCGTATTCTGCCACTCAATTGCCGGAGCGGTTTGGGAAAAAGAAAGAACAAGCGATAAGTGATAAGTGAAAAGAAAAAGAAAAAAAGTTTTGGAAATGTTTTTCATTCAATCATTAATTAATATTCCACATCAATATTACGCATAAAAAACAAGATAGCGTTTTTAGTTCTCTGAAGCCTATTAACGATTCTGATTGCTTCAATCAGCAATCAGCATTCCTCAAATCGCTGCCTGCCCCAGTAAAATTACAGGATTTTCTAAAAGCCCTTTCAGCGTTTGCAAAAACTCCGAGCCGGTAACGCCATCCACCACGCGGTGGTCGCAGCTAAGCGTAACTTTCATTACGTTGGCAATGCGCAGCTTATTGTTATGCACGGTTGGGGCCTGTTTAATGCCGCCAACGGCAAGTATGCACGCATCGGGCGGGTTAATAATGGCAGTA
>JBIOHJ010000016.1:0-35070 GCA_044448905.1 Bacteroidia bacterium
ATCCAATTGCCTTAATTACCAAATTACCCACCTACTGTCCACTCAAAATCTGCTGCTTCTGAAAATTAAACTCTTCATCATTTAAAATTCCTTTTTCTTTTAATTTACCCAATCGTTCCAATTGCTGAAGCTTATTTTCGAAATGAAGATGATTGTTTTGTGATGGCGGTGGTGGGTTTAATACTGTTGTACTGGTTGATTCAAAAGGTATAACCGGTTTAGGTTTAGGCGATTTTTTACGGCCGATATTTCTTAAAAACCAGATGAGCGTGGTGAGCAGCAGAATTCCAACAACTGAGTTAAAAATAATAAGTATGCGGTTGCTTTGGTCGAGCTTGCGGTTCCGGTTTATTACTTCCGAATTATTTGCCTGCAGGTCATTGACTGCAGCCTGCATTTTCAGCATTTGTAATTTGGTTTCAGCCAAAGCCGAATCCCTGCTCTGAATTATGGATTGCGCTTTTTCCCAGTCGGCACGATACGTGATAATATCGTTGCTCAGGCTGTCAATAATCTTTGAATATTCTTTACGGGTAAATGTAACAGGTTCAGGTTTGATAAATACTTTTTTTCCTTTTTGAGCCTGCACGTGTGCAGTAAGCAAAATAAAAACGATGACTGCTGACCGGGTTATTTTTTGGTTCAGGTATTTGGTCATTAATATAAGTTTAGCCCCGTCTCAGGCGGGATTGGTTTTAGTTTACAGAAACATCAAATGGCATCCGCATCTGGATACCCTGCATCTTCAGTATCTCTTTTATTTCTTTAAAGTATTTTGCATTAGCGCCAAAAACGTTCTTAAGATTACTAAAGCTTACTTCTTCGTTCAGTTGGCTCAGAATTTCCTGTAACGCGTCTTTTTGCTCAGGTAATTCAGTTATACGGTATTTAGAAACCTTTGCAAGCTTAGCAGCAATTTTTATAGCATCATTTAAATTTCCAAGCGTGTCAACAAGCCCTGATTGCAGGGCATCTTCACCGCTCCACACACGCCCTTCCCCGAGGCTGTCCACTTCCGATTGACGCATTTTTCTTCCCTCAGCAACATGGCTCGTAAATGTATCATAAATCTTTGCAATGCTGTTTTGTATAATTTGCTTTTCAGCAGATGAAAGAGGCCGCGTTGGATTACCGAGGTCAGAAAACTCACCGGTTTTATAGGTATCGGTAGTAATACCCAGCTTATTGTTCAGCAGGTTTTTCATATTCAGCAGTATTCCTATAACTCCTATAGAACCCGTAATGGTGTTCGGTTGAGCCACAATAGTATTTGCGCTGCAGCTGATATAATATCCGCCCGAAGCGGCAAGGTCGCCCATCGAAACAACAACCGGTTTTGCTTTTTGCGCCAGTGTTATTTCGCGCCATATAACATCCGAAGCCAGCGCGCTTCCGCCCGGTGAATTCACCCTGAAAACAATGGCTTTAATATTTTCATCTTCACGCGCTTTACGTATAGCCTGTGAGGTAGTTTCCGACCCTATGCTTTCTTCATCGCCTTTGCCGCTGCTTATGGTACCGGTTGCAAATATTACGGCTATCTTTTCCTTTACATATCCGTCATGTTTTTCGGGTACGCGGTTATATTTATTTAGCGAAACCAGTTTTAGTTTCCCTTTGCCTTTAACACCTGCCTGTTTTTTGAGTTCACTGGTTATTTCATCTTCATAAGCAAGCTTGTCAACTAAACCATATTCAAGAGCATCATTTGCATTTTGAACTTTAAGTTCGCGGGCAATTTGTTGCAAATCATCAACATTTTTTTTGCGGGCTTTAGCAATGCCTTCAACGGTATGGTTCCAGGAATCGTCAACAAACTCTTTTATCTGCGCCCGGTTTTCATTGCTCATTTTCTCATTGATGAACGGTTCAGCAAAGCTTTTGTATTTTCCATGCCGGATAACCTGCGGTTCCACTTCAAGCTTCGCAAACATATTTTTAAAAAACATCAGCTCGGTGTAATACCCTTTGAATTCAACAACGCCTTCGGGGTGCAAATAAATTTTATCGGCAACAGAGGCAAGGTAATATGAATTTTGAGAATAATATTCAGCGTAAGCGATGATAAATTTTTTCGATTCTTTAAAACGGATTAACGCATTCCGGATTTCTTCGGTGGTTGCATTGCGGCACTGGATATCGGCTACGCTGAGAAAAATGCCATTTATATTTGGATCTTTAGCGGCTTTGTCAAGGTTTTTAATAATGTCGAACAAGCCCGGCTGATTATGCGATTGCATGTTGGCAAAGTCAAAGTTTTTAAAAGGATTACTTGGTGTGCGCTCGGTAACCGGGTCGTCAAGCCTGATCTCCAAAATTGAATTGCCCGGAATTTTTACTGCTTTATTATTATCAAGCGATGAGACCATCACTGAAACAATTCCTACAAAAAGAAAAAACAGAACGATTATTGCAAGCACCATTCCAAGCATGGACGCAAACATGAATTTAAAGAATTGTCTCATTATTTAAGGGTTCAGATTAGTGTTGCAATATTATCAAAAAAACCATTGGTTTGTACAAGTTAAATTATCTTTGATGCATGAATGTAAACAATGAAATTGCGGTTTTATTGTTAGGCTCAAATTTGGGCGACCGCGTTTCTTTTTTGAACGGGGCTGTTGAACTGATTAATCAAAACTGCGGTACAATTTTCAAGCGTTCATCGTTTTATGAATCCGCTCCATGGGGTTTTCAGGAGCAGCCTTATTTTATTAATCAATGTGTGCTTTTAGAAACCGGTTTTCAGCCCATGAAATTATTAAGTGATCTGAAGAAAATTGAATCCTTGTTGGGAAGAACAGCATCCGGAAAATGGCAGGCCCGCTTTATTGATATTGATATTTTGTTTTATGGAAACCGGGTTATCGAAAAAACAAATCTTGTTATACCGCATCCCATGATGGCTGCGCGAAAGTTTACTTTAATTCCTTTGCACGAAATTCTTCCTGCTTTTATACACCCCGTATTTAATATAAGCATTACCGGATTGTTGGAAGCATGTACCGATATCGGGGATGTAAAATTTTTTAATATATCCGCAGCATTACATGCTTAATTACAGGTACATTGTTATTGAAGGAAACATCGGAGCCGGGAAAACCACCGTGGCTAAAATGCTTGCCGAACAGTTTGACGGACATTTAGTGCTCGAAGAGTTTGCCGACAACACTTTTCTTCCCCAGTTTTATGATGACCCGCGAAGGTTTGCCTTCCCTCTCGAAATGTCATTTATGGCTGAGCGGTACCGGCAGCTGACAGGTGTCTTTTATAAGAGGCAGTTAAAAATACACCCTGTTATTTCCGATTATTTATTTGATAAATCATTATTGTTCGCCAAAGCCAATTTAAATAAAAACGAGTTGATTCTTTTTAAAAATTTTTTTGACCTCGTGAAAAACAACCTTGCAAAACCCGACCTGCTGGTGTACTTAAAAAAAGATGTTAAAATGCTGAAAAAAAATATTCAGAAACGGGGGCGTGATTTCGAAACAGGTATTACAGATAACTATCTTCATCGCATTAATAAACTCTACGATGGATGGATGGCAAAAAATCAAAAAACTACCAAAACCCTTATGGTTAATTCCGATGAGCTTGATTTTGTTAATGAACCCGAACATTTCAAATGGCTGGTGAACCGCATTTTAGGTCAATAATTGTTTAATGTTTAAAAAAAGTGAAAAATTCATTTTTTCAATAATCATACCCTTGAAACCCGCGTCAATAAAGCGATACAAAACTTTTTCGTGGATTTTTCAAAAAAGAAAGTTTTCGGAATAAAAAAAAATATTTTTATTTTCATAAAACATTATTTATACTTGCACCCTTATTGTAATCGTATGATTCTTATAACCAAAACCCATTAAATATGAAAATTAAAATTACTTTACTTGCTTTTACTTTCCTGCTTGTAAATACACTGGCGGGAGCTCAAACAACCGGGGGCACTGAAACTCCAAAAAGCAATTACGGTTTGCCTAAGAAAACAGATTTCGATCGTTGGTCAGCTGGGATTTCTTTCGGACCAAATTATTTCCAGGCCGATATTCAGAAGAACTCCAAAAACAATAACAGCATTTCGAAGGACCTGCCCTTTAAAGCGATGTTTGGTGCACAGATAAGCTACCAGATTACGCATGCCATGGGTGTGCGCATTGGTGGGATGTTTGGAAACCTTGCTGCCAGTAACACAATGGATGTTCCTAACATTAAGCCGGAATGGGAGAAAAACTATTCGTATGAAAGCCCTCTTATGGAAGGAACTCTCGAAGCTACTTTTACTTTAGGCAACATCAGTTTTCTCCAGCGGAATAAGAAATTTCATTTTGTGGGTTCAATCGGTTTTGGTGTTTTTAATTTCGATGGCGAATTGACTGATGATTCCACTAGCATAGTTGTAGTAAAAACAGGAAATGTTGCCGAAGGGATGGCGGTTGTCGGATTGGGTTTTAAATACCAGGTTGGAAAAAGAATTGACGCAGGTTTAACCTTCGATTTCAGAAAAACATTTACCGACAAAGTGGATGGTATTAATAAACCAACCACCGAAACCGATAATTATTCCGTTCTCCGCCTCAACCTCAACTATACTTTCGGAAAGAAAAACCAGCAAATGGAATGGGTGAACCCGATGGAAGTTGTATATAACGACATGGCTGAGCTCAAAGACAAGATGGATGTCCTGTCAGGCGATAAAGATAAAGATGGTGTAAGCGATATGTTTGATAAAGATAACTCAACGGCAGAAGGTATAAAAGTTTATGGCGATGGAACCGGTGTTGATACCGATGGCGATGGAATTTCCGACTCAAAAGATGGCGACCCTTTCAGTGCAAAAAATGCGCGCGTTGATGCGAACGGGGTTGAAGCCGATGCCGATGGAGACGGGGTTGCCGACAGCCGCGACCTTGAACCGAACACCGAAAAAGGAAAGCTTGTAAACTTCCAGGGTATTACTATTGATAAAACTACCGCCAAAACTTCATCATCAGTTGGCTGGCTGCCCTCAATATACTTTGCTCTTAATAAGACCGATGTAACAGGAGTTCAGCGCGACCGTGCTTTGGTTGTGGCAAGGATGATGAAAAACAATCCCGATGTAAAAATTAAAATTATTGGAAATTGTGATCAGAGTGCCGGTGAAGATTATAATGATAAGCTGGGTATGCGCAGAGCGGAATCTGTTAAAGACCATCTTGTAAAAGTTTATGGAATTGATGCAGCGCGCATCTCTACCGAATCGAAAGGTGAAAAAGACCCCATGGCAAAAGGAATCAACTCCATGAACCGCAGGGTTGATTTTTCAGTTGACCAGGCTCAATAATATTTTTTCATATAGCCATCTAATCGAAAAACCCTTCCGTTGATTGACGGAAGGGTTTTTTATTTGGATTAATGTTCTTGTTTTTTGAAAAGTATTGTGAATGGAAAAATCAGCTATTGTTATTATCCATTGCCGGATGTATTTCATAATTCAGCTTCACAAATAAATCCCAAATAACAATACCGGCACAAACTGCAATATTCAGCGAATGCTTCAACCCATGTTGCGGAATTTCAATGCACACATCCGTGAGATTAATAATGCGTTGGTCAATTCCCGAAATTTCGTTTCCGAAAATAACAGCATGTTTTTCATTCCGGTTAGGCATAAATTCATGGAGCTTTTCGGAATGGGCAGTTTGCTCAGCGCAAATAATCTTGTAACCCGTAGTCCTCAATTCAGCAATTGCCTCTTCGCAATCTTTAAAATACTTCCATCTCACGTTTTGAGTAGCACCCAAAGCCGTTTTAAGAATTTCACGGTGTGGCGGCTGTGCGGTAATACCGCATAAATAAACAGCTTCAATTAAAAACGTGTCAGCCGTCCTGAATATAGAACCAACATTTAATGCGCTTCGCACATTATCGAGAACTATTACCAATGGAATAAATATTATTTTTAAAAATCAGTTAGGAATAAACAAAGGTAAAGCAAATGGCATAAAGGCAAAAAGTGCAATTTTATTTTTCATTTCATCTTTACTGATAGATTGAAATCGTTTTCTATTAACAAACTAGTGTTATTTAATGCATGTAAACTTTTCTCCTACCCGTTTCATTCTTCATACTTTTGAAAATCCCCGGATAAACACAAGCCCTGCAGGCAGGTTGCAGCTATCCGTTATTGCTCAGCCATCCAAAATGATTCATCCTTTTAAAAAAGCAATCTTACTCTTCATCCTGTTCAATTTTCAATTTCTGATTTCCAATGCGCAAAATGTAAGCGCGGTTTTTCAAACACCTTCATCACAACATTGGGCTGATTCGGTTTTGAAAACGTTGAGTTACGAGGAAAAAATCGGTCAGCTTTTTATGCCCGCCACCCGTCCCGATTCGCTTGCCAGTCCAGATACTGTTGCCGAATGGATAAGCAAATACCATATTGGCGGATTAATGTTTTTAAAAGGTCAGCCATATACCCAGGCGCAGCTTACCAACTATTATCAGTCGCAATCAAAAATACCATTGCTTATTTCCATTGATGGTGAGTGGGGGCTAAACATGAGGTTAGACAGCACCATTCGTTTTCCTCGTCAAATGACATTAGGGGCAATGAAGAACGATGCTTTGATTTATGATATGGGCGCTGAAATTGCCCGCCAGTGTAAACGCATGGGTATTCATATAAACTTTGCTCCCGATATTGATATAAATAACAATGCTGCCAATCCGGTAATCAACAGCCGTTCGTTTGGCGAGGATAAAAACGATGTGGCACGCAAAGGTTTATTATATATGAAAGGATTGCAGGATAACGGAATTCTTGCATGCGGAAAACATTTTCCGGGTCATGGTAATACCGATACCGATTCGCACCTGTCGCTTCCTGTAATTAACCAAAGTTTGGAAGAAATAGATTCGATTGAGTTATTTCCTTTCCGCCATCTCATCACTAATGGTTTAGGTAGTATCATGGTTGCGCATTTATTTATTCCTGCGCTCGATACCACATCCGCGCAACCGTCAACGTTATCTAAAACTATTATAACAAACTTGCTGAAAGAAAAATTAAATTTCAACGGACTTATTTTTACCGATGCATTGAATATGAAAGGAGTGAGCGATTTCTATCAGCCGGGGGCTCTCGAAATAAAAGCATTGCAGGCAGGCAACGATATGCTTTTATTTTCACTGGATATAGCCCATTCCTTTGAACAGGTTCATTATGCAATTCAGAATTGTGATCTTAATCAAAAAGATATTGATGAGAAAGTGAAAAAAATTCTTGAAGCTAAATACTGGGCAGGCTTATATAATTATAAACCTGTTGATCTGAATAACCTGCATAAAGATTTAAATTCGGTAAGTGCAGAATGGCTTAACTACAGGCTTTATCATGATGCCATCACGGTATTAAAAAACAATAATGAAATAATTCCGATCAGAAATTTAACTGATAAAAAATTTGCATCGGTTGTTATAAATGATTCGATTAATAACTTGTTTCAGCAAGCATTAAGTAAATATGCTCCTGTTGACGAATACAGGATGGTAAATAAAATTACAGATAACGATTTAATAAAACTTACTGATTCATTGAGCCGGTATGATTATGTAATTGCCAGTATTCATAATACTTCGACACGCTCGTTTTTAAATTTCGGAATCAGTGAGCAAACAAACGTGCTCGTAAAAACACTATCTGCCAAAACGAAACTTATTGTGTGCCTGTTTGGGAATTCGTATTCCATAACGAGAATTCCGGATGTAAAAAATGCACAAGCCTTTATTATCTCTTACGAGGATACCTATTTTCCGCAATGGATTACTGCACAAATTATTTTTGGTGGCATAGGTACAACAGCTTCCTTACCCGTTTCGCCATCTCCGGATTTTATGCGTGGCAGAGGCATTGTTTTAAATGAGGAGGCCTTGCGCCTAAAATACACATTGCCACAGGAAGAAAATTTTTCGGTAAAGACATTATCGGAAATTGACAGCATTGTTGAACTAGCGATAGATAGTGGCGCTATACCCGGTTGCCAGGTGCTGGCCGCATATAACGGCAAAGTAATTTACGAAAAAGCGTTCGGGTTTAAAATCTATGACAGTACCGAAGCAGTGCATACTGATGACTTGTACGACATCGCATCTGTGACAAAAATAACTGCGACAGCGTTAGCAGCAATGAAGCTTTATGAAGATGGAAAGCTTGATCTGAATAAAAAGATTTCGCGCTATCTCCCGGAATTAAAAAAAACGAATAAAAAAGATATCACACTGCTTGATATGCTTACGCACCGTTCGGGCTTGCTGGCATGGATTCCGTTTTTTAAAGAAACGGTTGTTAATGGCAAGCCATTAAAAAATATTTACCAAAACAAAGCTTCACCTGAATTTCCTGTTAAAGTTGCCGACAGCCTGTTTATTAAAAAAGAGTATGAGAAAATTATCTGGCAAAAGATTGCGGATTCGAAATTGGGTGAAAAGGGCAAATATGTATATTCCGATCTTGGCTTGCTGCTAATGCAAAAGATAATTGAAAAGGTAAGCAGGAAGAAATTCGAAGTTTATTTAGCAGATAATTTTTATAAGCCGTTAGGGTTACATAACTTGGTTTTTAATCCGAAAGAAAAAAACTTTCATGATGAAAGAATTGTTCCCACTGAAAACGACACCATTTTTCGAAACCGGCTTATACGAGGATACGTTCACGATCCTGCTGCTGCAATGCTTGGGGGTGTTGCGGGCAATGCCGGGTTGTTTTCAAATGCAGGAAGCCTGGCAGTTATTATGCAAATGCTTATGCAGGGGGGCGAGTATGGCGGAACCAGGTTTCTAAAAAGTGAAACAGTTGATTATTTCACTATGCGCCAGTTTCCTTCAACCTCGAACCGAAGAGGAATTATTTTTGATAAGCCTGAAACAGATACTACCGCCAACGGACCCACAGGCAGGAATGCCTCAACTAAAACATTCGGTCACACCGGTTTTACGGGTACTTGTGCATGGGCGGATCCTGAAAACAAAATAATTTATGTATTTTTATCCAATCGTATTTACCCCGATGCAGCTAACAATAAACTGATAGGAATGAATATACGTACTAAAATAATGGACATAATTTATAATGCAAAAAAAGATTTGCGTTAAGAAAAAAAAATACGTTATTTTGTGAGTTCAAAACTTATTACTAACTTTTCGCAATTATTTTAAACCTAATTCTTAAAACATAAAACTATGATCAAAAAAAACCCTAATGAAAAATGGAAAGAAATCAGATTTAATGTAAAGGGCATGAAGAGCCATTATGCCATTTCGTCACATGGCCGTGTTGCAAGCTATAAGAAAAAACTCGAAGACGGAAACCTACTGAGCGGTACGTTAAACAATGGCTATCTCTCGCTTAAAATTAAACCTGCAGGCAGAGACATTCAAATGATGGTTCACCGTCTTGCTGCCGAAGCATTCATGAAAAAGTCAGGCAGTAAGAAAAAATTTGTCATCCATCTGAATTTCAAAAAAACTGATAACGCGCTTAAAAACCTGCGTTGGGCTACCAAAGAAGAGATGGAAAAACATCAGCAAAAAAGCCCTAACGTTATCCGGAGCCGCAATGCAAGGCGTTTGGAAGGTCATAAGTTGAATATTGGCAAAGTGAAGCAAATAAAAAAAATGTTTAAGAATCCGGGAAAATCAACTATGAAATCCATTGCCCGTAAATTTCGTATTTCCGAGATGCAGTTATACCGTATCAAGCGCGGAGAGAACTGGGGGCATGTAAAAGGATAATGATTAGTTAAATGGGTAATTAAGGTAATTGGTTTATTTTTTTTCTCTGATATATAAATGACGAAATTTCCATAATGAACTTAATTACCCATTTACTCAATTACCCAAATTACATTAATGAAGATAGGCATAGTATGTTACCCGACTTTTGGCGGCAGTGGTGTAATTGCCACTGAGCTTGGAAAAGCACTTGCTGAAAAAGGTCACCTTATCCATTTTATTACATATAGCCAGCCCGTGAGGCTGGATTTTTTTTCGGAAAATATTTCTTACCACGAAGTAGAAGTTTCCAAGTACCCCCTTTTTGAATACCCGCCTTATGAAACCGCTTTAACAAGCAAGCTGGTCGATGTGGTAAAATACGAAAAACTTGATTTGCTTCACGTGCACTATGCTGTTCCACATGCATCAGTTGCTTATTTTGCCAAGCAGATTCTTGCCGAACAAGGTATTCACATACCGGTAGTAACTACACTGCACGGAACCGATATTACATTGGTTGGCAGAGATGCGAGTTACGAACCGGTAGTAACGTTTGCCATCAATCATTCAGATGGGATTACTGCTGTATCTGACAGCTTGAGGAAAGATACTTATGCCAATTTTAATATCACCAAGCAAATTGAAGTGATTCCGAATTTTATTGACCTGAAAAGATTTTCGAAAAAAGCAAAAGACCATTTTAAAAAAGCCATTGCACCTGGTGGAGAACGGCTGGTTGTTCACACTTCCAATTTCAGGCCTGTAAAACGTGTACAGGATGTAGTACATATTTTTGAAAAAATTGCTGATAAAATTCCGGCAAAACTTTTATTGATAGGTGATGGTCCGGAACGAACTGCCATCGAAAAACTTTGCCGCGAAGCAAAGCGGTGTGACGACATCCGTTTTTTAGGCAAGCAGGAAGCCATCGAAGAAATTCTTTCGGTGTGCGATTTGTTTATTATGCCCAGCGAAGCAGAGAGTTTTGGTTTAGCTGCATTAGAAGCCATGGCTTGCCAGGTTCCGGTAATTTCTACCAATACGGGTGGTATGCCCGAATTAAATATAAATGGCATTACCGGATTTATGAGCAACGTTGCCGATGTGGATGACATGGCAAAAAATGCAATTGAAATTCTAAGTAGTGATGAAAAACTGGTCCAGTATAAAAAAAATGCATTAAGCCGGGCAAAGGAATTTGATATTAATGTGATTATGCCTTTGTATGAAAAATATTATCAGAAAATAGTTGAAGCACAAATGGCGCACTAACCTCCCGCCTTCTTTACCTTATATTTCATTTCAACCAGTAAAAGGAACACTTTTTCTCTTAGGTCTCCCTGTAAAAGTATTTCACGGTCTTTTACAGTTCCACCGACTCCAAATTTTTGTTTCAGAGTTTTTGCAAGGTCATCAATAATTTTCCCATCACCATAAAAGCCGGTAATGCGTGTTACAAATTTTCCTCCACCCAACCTGTTGAGCCATATCTTTAAATCGTGTTGCGAAACCAGACCGGAAATTATTTTCTCTTCCTTCTCATCTTCAAATTTAAAATCAGGATTAGTTGAATAAATAATATCACTAATACTTTTAAATTTCTTCTTCATTAATCAATATACAATAATAAATAATCAATCTCTCTCATGGTACAATCAACAAATTTGTTTTCGGACAAATGGCTGCAATAATTTCACTACAAGGTTCTACCGGTTCGCCATCCAAGTGTACAAACATGTGTTTGTCAGAATTTATTTTAAATGAATTACTCCTGATCATGCGTGCATATTTTGAAGTTTCCAGCTTGCCTAAAAATATTTTAATAAATACGGTTGGGAAATGCCAGACAGGTACCCTGCGTAAAATGGTAAGGTCAATAATTCCGTCATCAGGAATGGCATTGGGTGCTATGCGTGCATTGTTTCCATATTGTGTGGCATTGGCAACTGAAATTAGAAGAGCCGGGCTGTTTATTAAATTACTATCGTATTCTACTGAGTAATTGTTATCATGAAAATGAAAATATTTTTTCAGCACCAGCTTAATGTAGGTGTTGAATCCGCGTTTTCCGTAATTGGCAAACAAGTGGGCAATGTATGCGTCAAATCCGATTCCTGCAATGTTAATGCAGAATTTATCATTTACCAAAAGGCTGTCAATGCAAACCGTATTTCCATTTTTTATAACATCAAGTGCTTTCTCCATCTTCATCGGAATTTTAAAATGGCGGGCAAAACCATTTCCTGATCCTGTTGGAATGATTGCCAGAGAGGTTTTTGAATTTTTGAGCGATTGCGCAACTTCATTAACAGTACCATCGCCTCCAACAGCAACAACCACATCGTAGTTTTCTGAAACTGCCTGGCGGCTGAGTTCAATGGCGTGCTTTGGGTATTTGGTATAAAGTATTTCGGTATCAAACTTATGATTCGAAAAATTATCAACTACCGCTTTGGTAATAGCATTATTCAAACCGGTGCCGGCTTTGCGGTTTAATATGAATCGGATTCGTTTATTGGTGCCCATCGGTTACAATCTCGTTATGAATCATTGCATGATTGAAGTGCTGGATAACAGATTTTAACAAGATAGCATTTTTTTCGGCTGTTTGTTTTTCTTGTGGAAGAAGATTTTTGGTTAATAATGCATCGTGTTTGTAATCATACAATGCCATGTTTTTTTCCCCGTCAAACTGAAGCAGATAATCATCGGTAACCAATTGATAAAAATCGCTCAAAAAACTCATTGCAAATTTTGTTTTTGTTGTATCGAATATACTGTTGCCGAATGCGCTGAAGGGCTCGTCATAATTTAAGTAATCCATTACCGATGGCAGAATATCGCAATGCTGTGCTACTTTATTATATTTTCCATTAAGTTTATTGTGATGATAAAAAATTACAGGAACTGCAAACACACCGAGCTTGCTTTGATAAACGGGGAATTCAGCTTCGCTGGTATGGTCGGCTGTTATGATGAACAATGTATTATCGAACCATGGTTGCTTTTTTGCTTCATCAAAAAAAGTTTTCAGTGCATAGTCGGCATAGCGGATGCTTTGGTGAATGGGCAATGTACCTTTCTTAAATTTTCCCTTATATTTTTCGGGAATGGAGTAGGGGTGATGTGATGAAACGGAAAAAAAGCTTGTCATGAAAGGCTTTTGCATTTTGTTCAGTTCATCTAAAAAATATTTGTAAAAATTTTCATCGTATACGCCCCAGTGCCCATCATAATTTGAATCGCCATATTCATTCCGTCCTTTATAAAAATCAAAGCCGGCTGATTTGACAAAATTGTCGAAGCCCATGGTACCGTTATTACCACCATGAAAGAAACCGGTTAAGTATCCTTTTTTTTTCAGCAGCGATGCAATGGAATTTATTTTGTTTGAATTATATGCCGAAGTAATAAAGGGCTCGTTCATTAAAGACGGTATGCTTGCCAACACAGCTGGAATGCCTTCGATTGATTTTTTTGAATTCGCATAGGCATTTGTGCAAACAAGACTTTGCCCGATGAGCGAATCGAGAAACGGGGTATAGCCATCATAGTTATTAAGCCCACCAATAAACTCTTTCGAAAAGCTTTCAAGAATAATTACCACTACGTTATTTGGCTTAAATGATTCATCTTTTTTATAATGGTGTTGTAATGAAAAATATTTTTCTTCTTCACCATTATTAAAATATTTCACATCATCCAGTTCGATTTTGCCGAAAGTTTTTATAATAGTAAACGGAGTGTTAAGAACCAGCGATGCATTTTTTACCGATACATATGCCGAAGCGTTGAGCATTCCCATTGGTTTTAACTGCATACCGCCTCTCATAATAATAACTGCTGCAACAATTAGCAGGGGAACAAACACCCATTTTAATAGCGTAATGGAAATTTTTTTAGCGGAAGCTGGTACGTTTATAATTTTTATTTTCGGATAATATTTCACCAAAATAAAAATCATAGCGAACCATATTAAAAGCACATACCAGAAATCTTTTAAAACCTGCGGAGCCAGATTTCCCATATCGCCACCCAGTTCGAGCATGCGGAACCAGTCGGAGGTGGTGCGCTTGGCAATGAAGGGGAAGTAAATAAAATCAACACAATTGGTAAGCAGGAAAACAGGGTTGATGATGATGAACAAAGTTTTCAGAAGTTTCTGATACCAGCTTTTTATCCAAACCGATAAAGGAAGAATGGATAGCAAAACAAAAAGACAATTGGTGGCAAGTATTGCCGAGGCATCGAATTTTATACCATATATAAAGGAGAGGATAATTTCTGAAAAGGGCGAGGAAGAAAAATGAACCCGGTTGAAAACGTAAAAAAGCAGCCGGCTTAAAGAGTAAAGCGCCAGTACAAGCAACAGTCGCTTGCCGGTAGTTTTTAATTGATTGATATATGACTGCATCCGGTTTTAAGCATTAGACTTTGAAGTTGTAACTTCATATTCTGAGTTACTGTATAATATTAAAAATCAGGTCTTTAAAATCGTTTGTATTTCATAATAAGCCTTGTTTCATGCAAAAAAGGCTTCCCTGTAAAGGAAAGCCTTTTCTTAAATTTTATTAAAGATTATTTCTTTGAAGGGATTTTGAAGAGAACCGAAATGAATAAACCACCAAATGCGCGGTTGGTAGAAGCATATTTAAAGCTATCGCCACCGCTGTCGTTTTGGTGGTTATGAGCAAATGCAGTTGGCAGGGCAACATTTTCGGTTTCAGCATTTAATGCAGCCTCATCTTTATATTCTTTAGTTACATCGGTTAATCCATAACCGAGCCTTAATCCGGTAGTTATTATTACATTTTCTGATGCATCAATATCAACACCAAATCCAAGAACAAGAGCAATATTGCTACTTTTTAATGTTGATTTTACATCTACATCGCTGGTGTCGAAAGTCAAACCACCACCACTTGCTGAAGCTTCATCTTTAGCACTCATCAAAAAACCAAATTGAGGGCCAAATTCAAAGTAAGCACCTTTAGCCCCACCACCTGTTCTTATAAAAACAGGAATATCGAGATAGCGCATTTTTGTTTTGAATTCATATGAAACAGTTATACCACCAGCTGACTCTTCACCAGTATATTTCTGGTTATGACCACTATAAAGCAAGCCGAAAGTAAGTCCTAAGTTATCTTTAAAATAATATTGAGCGTTTAAGCCAAACTGCCCGCCAAACGTAGCAGCAAAGTCAAGGTCATCGCCCTGGTCCGATACATTTTTGTTTACAAGCCAGGTAGAAAAGATTCCTCCACCTGCACCTATTTTAAACTCCTGCGCATTCATAACCAGCGTGCTTGCCATAAGCACAATCACTAAAATAATTTTTTTCATAGTAAGTTAGATTTGATGTTTATATTTGAGCGCAAATTTATAATTACAAATCGGATATGCAAATAATTTATTGACGATTATTTTTAACAGTCATTATTAACCCGTTAATTAATGTTAAACTCATTTTGAAACTACTTTCAGGAAAAACCGCTCTTGTAACAGGAGCTTCACGCGGAATAGGTAAAGGCATTGCTTTAAAGTTGGCTGAACAGGGTGCCAATATTGCCTTCACTTATTGGTCTTCGCCTGATAAAGCAAAAGATTTGGAAAACGAGCTTGCCGCGAAAGGTATCAAAGCCAAAGCCTATAAATCGGATGCTGCCGATTATAAAGCAGCCGATGAATTAATTAATGCGGTTGTAACCGAATTTGGAACAATAAACATAGTAGTAAACAATGCCGGCATAACCCGCGATGGTTTATTAATGCGCATGAGCGAAGAAAATTTTGATGAAGTAATACGCACCAATCTCAAATCAGTATTCAATATTACAAAAGCCATTCAGCGTCCGATGTTAAAACAGCGCAATGGTTCAATAATAAATATTACTTCTGTGGTCGGGATAAAAGGAAATGCAGGGCAGGCAAATTATGCTGCTTCCAAAGCAGGTATTATTGGTTTCACCAAATCAGTTGCATTGGAATTGGGTTCGCGCAATATTCGTTGTAATGCTGTTGCTCCCGGATTTATTGAAACCGAAATGACAGGTGCGTTGGATCAAAAAGTTGTGCAGGGGTGGCGAGATGCAATTCCTCTTAAACGCGGAGGCACTTCCGAAGATGTTGCCAATCTGGTTTTGTTTCTCGCTTCCGATCTTTCAGCCTACATTACCGGGCAGGTTATAAATGTGGATGGCGGTATGCTCACATGAAAATGGAGAATTATGAATTATGAATGCTGAATGCTGAATTAATTTGGAGATTTGAATTTTAGTTTTTATTCCGACAACCCTCTTTACTTACCTTAATTACCCAATATGAAAACCAAAACAATTTTATTCATCGCTTTGTTTCTTTTTTCGGCTGTTGCCAAAAGTGGTTTGCCCGAAGGAAAAAGAATTCTTCCTTACCCGATTCACCAGAAAAAACTTCCTAATGGTTTAAATGTAGTAACCGTTCCGTTCGATAGCCCCGGATTGGCTGCATTTTATATTGTAATGCGCGTGGGTTCGCGTGAGGAAGTCGAAAAAGGCAAAACCGGCTTTGCTCATTTTTTTGAGCACATGATGTTTCGAGGAACAGAAAAATATCCCAAAGAAAAATACAGTGATATTTTAAAATCAATTGGAGCTTCAGCCAACGCCAATACCTCTCTTGACCGTACTGTTTACCATATGACAGGCAATGCTGCCATGCTCGATAAAATGTTTGAGCTCGAAGCTGACCGTTTTATGAACCTTAAATATTCCATCCAGGATTTTAAAACCGAAGCCGGTGCTGTGAAAGGCGAATACACCAAAAATTATTCGAACCCGCGCATGAAATTATATGAAGCCACTTTAGATACTGCTTTCGATAAGCATACCTACAGCCATACCACGATGGGATTTTTTGAAGACGTGGTAGATATGCCTAATCAATATGATTACTCGATAGAATTTTTCAACCGCTTTTATCGTCCTGAATATGCAACCATTATTGTGGTGGGAGATGTAAAACCCGAAAGTGTAAATGCATTGGCAGAAAAGTATTTTGGTGTATGGAAGCAGGGAAATTATAAAGCGCAGATTCCGGCTGAACCTGCTCAAGCCAAAACGAAAAATGTGCATATGCAGGTTGCAAAATTTCCGCCTCAGCTCGAATTGGGTTTTAAAATTCCCGGCTACAGCGATGCGAATATCGAATTACCTGCGTTGAGTTTGCTTTCCGATGTGCTTTTTTCCGAGCGTTCCGATTTATATAAGAAGTTAGTTGCAAAAGAGCAAAAATTACGAAGCATAGGTGGTTCATTTTTCATGACACGCGATCAGTATATGTTTGGCATCAGTTGCACATTGGTTAAGGAGGAAGATTTGCAATATGTAAAAGATGAAATTTTTAGCGCCATCGAAAAAATAAAACTTGCTCCTGTGGACGAAAAAATTCTCAGTGAAACCAAATCACGCACCCGGTATGGTTTTGCAATGGGAATGGATAGCCCCGATGCCATTGCCAATTCGCTTGCTTACTTTACATGGGTTACCGGAGATCCCGAAACCATCAACCGTTACTATGCCTTAATGGACAGGGTAACTCCTCAGCACCTCACTGACGTTGCCAAAAAATACTTTACTAATAATTCACTTACCATTTCGACTATCTCTTCCCAAGCATTATCATCAATCAAATAAATCCCAAAAATAAAATGAAACTTAATCGCCTATACAAACACATCATTTATTTTACAGCTTGCTGTTTATTGTTTACTGTTCATTGTTCAGCACAGGAAGTAATCGAACTTAATTTACCTAAGTCCGAAAAGATTATTGTTAAGCTGATGTTCCGCAATGGCTCTATTTCCGACCCAAAAGGAAAAGAAGGCTTAACCAATCTTACAGCCAGCTTAATTACCGAAGGCGGAACGGTTGATAAAACAAGCACTGAGATTAAAGATGAGATTTATCCATGGGCTGCAAGCTATTCGTCAAGTGTGGATAAAGAGGTTACAATTTTTACTTTCGAATTTCATAAGGATCATGTCAGCAAATTCTATCCTATCTTAAAAGGGCTTATAATAGCTCCCCGCTTTGACGAAGAAGATTTTAAGCGGGTGAAATCAAACCAGCAGAATTATGTGGAACAGGTAATCCGTTCTTCTTCTGATGAAGATTACAGCAAAATGGCATTGGAAGATTTCCTTTTCAGGGGCACCAACTACCAGCACCAAAAGCAGGGAACTGTTTCTGGAGTAAAGTCAATTACGTTAGCAGATGCGAAAGCGCACTATAAAATGTTTTTTAATGCCAATAACCTCATAATTGGCATTGCCGGAAATTACCAGCCCGACTTTTTAAATACACTTAAAGCGGATATGAAAAAACTTCCTGATATCAGTCTTTCTAGTGAAGCCAACCAGCAGCCTTCCGAAGTAAATACACTTCCTACACCGGCTAAGCCAAATAAACCCGATGGCATACGCGTTGAAATTATTGCGAAAGATGAGGCATTGGGTTCAGCAATTTTTACCGGCTTCCCTTTAAGTATTACAAGAAAAGATAATGACTTTGCTGCGCTGATGATTGCAAACTCATGGCTGGGCGAACACCGCAAATCTTATTCACGTCTTTACCAAAAAATACGCCAGGAGCGTTCCATGAATTATGGCGACTACTCTTATATTGAATGGTATAATAATGGTGGCAGCAACATGCTCCCGGCTCCTGGTTATCCGCGCTGGTCAAATTATTTTTCAATCTGGATTCGCCCGGTACAAACAGCCAAAGGTTTAAAAGAACAGTACAAAGAATTATCGGGTATCAGTATCGGTCATGCGCACTTTGCTGTCCGTATGGCTATCCGCGAAATGGATCAGATGATTACAAATGGAATGAGTGCCGAAGATTTTGAACTTACCAAAACTTTTTTGCGTTCATATATGAAACTTTATATTCAAACGCCTTCAAGACAATTAGGATTTTTAATGGACAGCCGTTTTTACGGACGTAAAAATTACATTGCCGAAATAGATACGTTCCTTGGAAAAGTTACTTTGGCGGAAGTAGATAATGCCATAAAAAAATACTGGCAAACACAAAATATGTTTATCACGATTGTAACTGACAAATCAGAGGCAGAACCTTTGGCTAAAAGCCTGAAAGAAAATCTTCCATCGCCTATGAGCTACAGCGATGCATTGAAAGCAGTTTTAACTCCCGAAATTTTAAAAGTAGACGATGCTGTGGCAAATTACAAGCTGAATGTTAAAGATGTAAAAATTGTAAATTCCGCTGAGACTTTTCAGTAAATGAAATTGGTCAATCAGGTTGATTAGAAAAACTCAATTACTAAATTCCTTAATTACCCAATTACCTACTTAATTATAGCCGGTGCGTTTTTCACCGAATCAGCAGAAATAAATTTTATCGAGCTGGTGTTTACACAGTGGCGGATGTCTTTGTCCGTAAAGCCTTCTCCTGTAAAAACATGTCCCAAATGCCCCTGGCAGTTATTGCAGATTATTTCGGTACGACTTCCATCGGCATCGGTCACACGTTTTACCGACCCTGGAATTTCATCATCAAAGCTGGGCCATCCACAGTGTGAATCAAATTTATCATCTGACTTATAAAGCGGTGCATTGCACCTGCGGCAAATATAAATTCCATTGTCTTTTTTCTGGCAATAGTCGCCAGTATAGGGCATATCAGTTCCCTTGCGGAGTATTACCCGTTCTTCTTCGGGAGTAAGTTTGTTGTAGTTCATATTTTGATTATTAACAGAATTCTGGCTGCAGCCGATGAGCGTTGTTAAAAGGAACAAACTGGTAAGAATATTTATTTTTTTAACTATCATTTTGTTTTATGTAAAACTACAAATGTTTTAAACCCTTAAAATGAACATTGCCTGTTTTTAACAAAACAATAACCAAATACCCTCCTCCAAAGGTGAGGGTTTGGGTGAGACTTCCATCAGTTGCTTATTACCAAAACCTTTATATCTTTGCACTCCTAATAATTAAAAGTAAAAGATGACTCTTACCACAGAAAAAAAGAAAGAAATTTTTAAAAATTTCGGAGGTTCCGAAACTAATACCGGTTCTGCACATTCACAAATAGCACTGTTTACTGAGCGGATTAATGAAATGACCGAGCACCTGAAAGGGCAGCCGAAAGATTACGCCACCCAGCGCGCTTTGCAAAGGCTGGTTGGAAAAAGACGAAGCATACTCGATTTTCTACAGAAACAGGATATCGAGCAATACCGGAAAATTTTAAACGACCTTGGTATCCGTAAGTAATATCCCACACGACTTAAGAAAGGCAATTCTAAAATTGCCTTTTTTCTTTCTTAGGTCTTTTTAATACAAAACAAATCCACAATTAATTTATTTTAAAATGTCAAAAAATCCAATAGTTAAGTCTTTTCAGTTAGATGACGGAAGAGAAATAAGTCTTGAAACCGGAAAATTAGCCAAGCAGGCAGATGGTTCAGTTGTTGTTCGCATGGGTAATTGTATGATACTTGCCACGGTAGTTGCAAGCCAAAAGCCAAAAGAAGGAACCGATTATTTACCCCTTTCTGTTGATTACCAGGAAAAATATGCCTCAGTAGGCAGGTTTCCGGGTGGTTTTTTCAAAAGGGAAGCGCGTTTATCTGAATATGAAATATTAATAAGCCGTATTGTTGATCGCGCTTTGCGCCCGTTGTTCCCCGAAGATTATCATGCCGATACACAGGTGATGATTTCTTTAATTTCAGCCGATAAAAATATTGCACCCGATGCATTAGCTGGTCTTGCCGCATCGGCTGCATTAACCATTTCCGACATTCCGTTTAAAGGTCCTATTTCCGAAGTACGGGTTGCGCGTGTGGAAGGAAAATTCATAATTAATCCCTTCATCACCGATATTCAAAAGTCCGATATTGATTTAATAGTTGCCGGAAGTGCCGAAAATATTTTAATGGTTGAAGGTGAAATGAGCGAAGTTTCGGAAGCCGAAATGCTCGAGGCCATAAAATTTGCTCACACCGCAATAAAACAGCAGTGCAAAGCGCAACTGGAATTTGCAGCATTGTTGGGAAACCCCGCTAACCGCGAGTACTCACATGAGGACAACGATAATGCCTTAAAGGAAGAGGTGGAAAAGGCAACTTATGATAAAGCGTATGCCGTAGCAAAAACCTGCAATCCCAATAAATCGCAGCGTGCAGATGCTTTCGAAAAAATAAAAGAAGAGTTTCTGACAACAATACCCGAAGAGCAACGCGAAGAAAAAGAATCGCTCGTAAATAAATATTATCACGATGTGGTTTATGATGCTGTGAGGAATATGATTTTGAATGATGGTGTAAGATTAGACGGGCGAACAACAATTCAAATTCGTCCCATATGGTCCGAAATAGGATATCTGCCCTCTACACACGGCTCAGCCATTTTTACCCGTGGTGAAACACAATCGCTCACAACAGTTACCCTCGGAACCAAATTGGACGAGCAGATGATTGACGGAGCCATGTTCGAAGGCTACAATAAATTTATGCTGCATTACAATTTCCCGGGATTTTCGACAGGCGAGGTAAAACCAAACCGCGGGTTAGGCAGGCGCGAGGTTGGGCATGGAAATCTTGCCATGCGGTCGCTTAAGAAAGTAATGCCGGGCGAAGATATAAATCCCTATACCGTTCGCGTAGTAAGCGATATTCTCGAATCAAACGGCTCGTCATCTATGGCTACCGTTTGTGCAGGTTCGCTTGCGCTAATGGATGCGGGAATAAAAATAAGCGGTGCTGTTTCCGGTATTGCCATGGGGTTAATTTCTGATGGCAAAGGAAAATTTGCAGTGCTGTCCGATATTCTTGGCGATGAAGACCATTTGGGTGATATGGATTTTAAAGTTACGGGTACACGCAAAGGTATTTGTGCCTGCCAGATGGATTTAAAGGTGGAAGGACTTCCTTACGAGGTAATGCTGCAGGCGCTTGAACAAGCCAGGACAGGACGGTTGCATATTTTAGACGAAATGGAAAAAACCATTTCGCGGCCTGCTGCCGATTACAAACCATTTGCACCACGCATCGAAAAGATGCGGATTCCTAAAGAGTTTATCGGTGCCGTTATCGGACCTGGTGGTAAAATCATCCAGGAAATGCAACGTGAAACCAATACCATAATCACCATTGAAGAAGAAGGCGAAGAAGGATTAATTGAAATTGCTTCGAGCGATAAAGCATCCATCGAAAAAGCCATTGCTAAAATAAAAGGAATCGTTTCGGTACCCGAAGTAGGCACTGTGTACGAAGGCAAGGTTAAAAACATAATGGCTTTTGGTGCTTTCATCGAAATCCTTCCCGGCAAAGACGGCTTACTTCACATTTCCGAAATTTCGCACGAACGTTTAGAAAGCATGGATGGCGTTTTCAAAGAAGGCGAAATGGTAAAAGTAAAATTGATTGATGTGGATAAGAAGACCGGCAAGCTCAAGCTCTCACGAAAAGTGCTCATGCCGCGACCTGAAAGAAAACAGACGGCTTAATATTTTTTCCTGCTTTTTTAATGAATTTTTTAGGATAAAAAAAGCCGGCATAAGGCCGGCTCTTTAGGTGAGGAAAGTGAAGTGAGAGTAAATAAATTATTTTTTCTGGTCAATAAGCTCCTGCACTTTAGCTTCTACCTCAGGCATAGGCATATTTTCGATATGGTCTTTACGGAACTTATAACCAATAACGGGTACGGTAATAGATTTAATGGGTTTGTTGGCAGGTACTAAGCGGTAGTAAGAAGCCACATCAGGCACCGGGTTTTTGTCAACAAGCGCATAAGCATTTAGCGTGTTTGAATTGCCTGCTGCTTTAACGCGTCCTATTTCAATAAAATCGGTTCCGTTAATTGAACGTTCTACTAAAAACGTATCGGTATCAACTTCTTTGGCCGTAAACCAGCGTATCATCACATGATTTGCCTCGGCTTTGGCTTCGAAGTTTAATAAGCGTACAGGTATTTTATCCACATTCGAAGTGGAACGGATAACCAGGTTATCAAGAATGGCTTTGTCACTTCCATCACCATTCATACCACGTCCGATGACAATATTATCAGATGATTTCCATAGCAAAGGAGCCTGTTCGGGACCTTCGTGGCTCCATATAGTTACCCCGTTAACAAATATTTCGGCTTTTCCTTTTTGAGGATTATATAAGAAACGGTAGTTGCGGAACTCGTTATCCATCGGGATTTCGTATTTGGTTTCATCAGCTATCCTTATTCCTTTTCCATCACCAACGCCAGCCTTATACGAAATAATAATTTTTCCATTTCTCATCCCGAAATTAAAATAATTACCACGCGAATAAAAATCGCAGCTTTCTTCCATTCTGCGGAAATCAAAGCTGATGTCAATACCCTCGCTATTAAACTCGCTTGTAGCCTGTATTTCAAGATTGATATCTTTTTTTTCTGTTCCGGCACTTAATGCATTGGTTTCATTACTTCCATCGTTTGTTACCGTAGCCGAAGGACTAACGTATAGCGCATCGGAGCCTTGAGCAGCCTTAGTGGTGTTCTTTTCATCCCACGTAAATGAAGCAATAACTTCACCCTCACCAATTTCATATCCCATCATTAAACGGGCTTGCTCTTCGGCTTTGGCTTCTTTCACATCAGCAGTATTAATCATCACAGAAAAATAAATGGATAACCCGAGAATCGATGATCCTGCTGCTATTATAATTCCTTTCGTCAGAATGGTCATTTTCTGTTTTTGCGATTGGAGCTGTATTTGTTTGAAGCCTTTCATTGTTGTAAACAAATTTGTTAGTTTCATTTTAGTATATTATTTGATTTATGTTCCTGACTTAAATAATTTACACGTAATTACTGAATTGCCGTATTTAAGAGTTAAAACGTAAATACCGGGCATAAGGTTTTGTTTTTCGGAATATTCATACTTATTCATTATATCATTGCCGGTAATTTGCTCAGTTTTGATAACCTGTCCTGCTGAATTAGTTAATTGAAATGTGGTAATTCCCTCTCTGGGAATCGTAAATAATACCGTAAAATGATCAGAAAAAGGATTTGGAGCTATTGAAGTAATTGCAAAACCTGCTGTATACGACTGATCATTGTTTATGGTTTCGGTATTTGAAAAATAAATTTTCCCGTCATTATTTTCCTGTGTGATCCGGTAGTATGAAATTCCTTTGGCAGGTTGCTCATCCAATATTGAATATTTGCCATCCTCACCATTATTATACTGAACCGGAATATTTCCTATGGGTTGATAGGTAATATCGTCAACTGATGTTTCAACAATAAAATTCCGGATTTGCGAAACGCTGTTAACCGCCCAGTCTAGTTCAACCGAATTATTATGGATTACTGCATCGAACGAAATAATATTTGTTGAAATATGAAACTGGGTGGGAGTTGAAATTATCCAGTGATTAAATACTGTCGCATTGTTTACAGACACAGTACCTATTCCCTGCCTTACATTAGAACCTGATCCGGCCGAATTAGCCCACTTGCTCCCGTCCCATGCCTGCATTGCGAGATTAGAATCGGCAAGCGAATCGGCAAGTGTATTTTCAGAGCCTCGATACATTAATATAACGTTAGCCCTGTATCCGGGTGCGCTGATATGATACCACCTGTCAATAACTGACGAAACAGCAATGTCTATCCCGTTTCTTTTAAGATTAGTAACTGCAGGAAGAATTCCTCCTGACGGTAAGGGAAGATTATCAGGACCTGATGCACGGGTGGCCACCGAAACTGCACCACCCATTCCGGAAACCGGGGTGAATGAAAAAGGCAGGTATTCAAACCGGTTGGTTCCGAAAGGGAAAACATGAAGGCTGTCATCCATGTTAAGCCACTTAATGAAACTTTTGCTTTCAGCAGTAGAAGATTCGCTTTTGATGTAACCATCAATTTTCGAAATTGCGGATGCATTCCCCACCTCAATAGTAATGGTGTTGTTAGCAAGCTTAAGCTGTCCTTTAATTAATCTTAACGCGGTTCTTACGAATACATTTGAATTGGTAAGAAAAACATTTTCATCGTCAGGAGTTCCATTGAAATTTATTTCAAGAATACCGTATTTGTGATCGTTGGTTGTTGCCAAGCCGAGACCAATCCCGGTAAGAACCTGGCTGTCGTTGCCACAGTATTCAACAATGCTTTGTGGTGCGAGGTAATAATTCATATTACTCGATGCACTAATGCAGGCATTTTCGAAACCATTATATAATCCGTTAGTGTTTTGTAAAGTAAGCCTACCGTTATTTTCCACTTTAATGCCGGATCGTGCACCTTGCGTATTTGTGATAATTTTTGCCAGTCCCATGATTAACGTTCCACCTGGAGCAATCTTTAAATAATCACAAGATGCAATGGAGTGCGAAGCCACTTGTAAATTCCCATTTACTACCATTAGTGAACATCCGTTTTGCACAACCTGCTTTACTTGTTGAATGGTATGTGAAGTCCCTGACCTATGAAAAGAAATAACTCCGGTTTTCGAGAAATTCAGCAAACCAAACACATTTGCCAAACCGGCTCCTGAACGGGTAATTATACCGTTACCACCAATATTATATTGCGGGCCGGTTACCTGTATGGTATGAGTAGCCACGCTGTTTACATTATCATCATAATTAATAATTCCTCCCGTATGACTGAAATTACCTTTCAGGATTAATTTAACAACATCAGTAGAAGGAGCATTTAAGTTGCTGTGAAGCAATGCTGTTCCGCCAGTTATATTAAAATTGCCTTTCACAACCATTTCGGCAGCTCCTGAATTTCCTTTAATTGAAAAAACTCCGCCCGACTGGCTAAAATTACCCTGGATAGTTGAGTTAAATATCCCCGGTGATTTTGAAAAAGATGTATGACCGCCTGTAATAATCACACCACCTATTGTATTTAACGAAAGCTGGTGAGATCCCATATTGAAATTATTGGTACCGCTGCTTATTAAAATATTTCCGTTAATCGATATGGATTCAGCTCCGATGCTTCCGCTAGATGTAAATTCGGCCGAAGGGTTTCCAGCAATAATTAAATTGCCATTTACAGTCAGGCTTGTTTTCGAATTATTAAAAATTCCTGATAAAGAAGTAAGGCCGTTAACACGGAATATGCCGCTTGCATTTGTGAAGTTGATATATAAATTTCCGTTTACTGTGCATGTGGATAAATCTCCGTTTGTATTGCAGGCATACTGCCCCATCCATATACCTCCGGTTAAATTGATATTATTAAAAGTAAGATCTGCAATGCCGGCATTTGAAGTAGTAAGGTTAAAAATCGTTCTGAAATCGCCTCCCGATTGGTTGTATTCACCCGATACTTTCACAGTGGCATTTCCGTTTCCAACGTTCGGGACACCCGTATTATAAATCATTACCACACTTCCTTTATTGATGAAATTACCGGAAACATTCAGCGTAATATTTCCATTGCCATTATAGATGCCGATGAGTTCGCCTCCAGTGTTTGTTATATTACCTGTACCTACGGTAAAAGATCCGTTATGATTTCCGTTATGAAAATCGAGGTATGCATTGGGAGTTGAAAGATTGATACTCCCGATTGTAGTATTGCTTATTGAACCCGATTTGTCTAAAATAATCCAACCTTGTTCAATGGTCAAAGTTCCAAGAACTTTATGTGTTTCGAACTGGTTATTCTGATTCCATTGATATAATAGGTTTCCTGAAAGCGAATTGAGGGTTACATTTCCGAAATTTCCTGAAACTACCGATGCCAGCGGAATATTGGTATAGTCGTACCATTTTTTAATGATCAATGTACTCGTTGAATCAAAATTTTCAAATCCGTTGGTAAATAGAGTTGCACCCGTATTCGAGTTATTGCCAGGGTCCCAGGTAAATGTTGCATTTGGTCCTATTACAAATGCAGAGGAATTAACCATGTTAATATCTCCACCATTCATGCTGAACTTTCCGTTTACAGTCAGATCGCTTTGCAGGGTGAGCAGGTATCCGGTTGCAAGATTAAATTCCGCACCTGCTTTAACATTTAGCGTATTTGCACCGGCATCCATACTCAGCTTTATAATATGACTTGGGTTAATAATCACCTCGTCACCCGCCTGGGGAATTCCTGCCGGAGACCAAGTAGTTGCTGTACTCCAGTTGCCTGACGAAATCGAATTTTTAATTGCTGCATTTAGTACACCGGTAGAAAAAAGACCGCTTAAAAAGCAAATCAGGAATCGAATGTTTGTCAGGTAAAAAGTTTTCATTACCCTTTCTTTTTATGAGGAATATGCAGTTAATTAATGTTGGACTTGTGCAGGGGTATTTAAAGGTTTTGCAATTATGAAATTTGCTCCCCGAATAGTTCCGACTGTATCCTGCAACCCTGTTTTATTTAATACTACCATGTCGGTCGGTATTTCTATTTCTGAAATAGCCATATCTGTATTGGCTTTTATTTCTTCAGTTTTCTGAAGGTTTATATAGATTAATAAAATGATTGCAAAAATTATTGCACTGCTCACTATCCAAACAACCCTTAAGCTGATTTTTTGCTTAAATGATAATTTTTGAATTTGTTTTGTCTCGGAATTCGAAAATTTCATGATCTGTTTTCTTCAATTACCCGTACAGTTAATTCTTATACACGAATAAAAAAAAATGGTTCTTTAGCAGAACCATTTAACAAATAATTTGTAAGAAATTTTGAATTTTGCTTCTAATTACATCATGCCGAAACAAAAGTGAGGTCTTCAACACGAATAGTATTTTCTTCTGCAAGCAAGGCAGCGCGTTCAATAACCGCCTTTAATTCCCGTACATTCCCCTTCCAGTCATAGTCCATCATGTATTTGATTGCTTCCTTAGAAATACTTATTTGCTCAATCCTGTTTTGTTTGCAGAATTCGGCAAGAAAACATTTACCGAGCAAAATAATGTCATCTCCCCGTTCACGCAATGGCGGCAGATGAATTAAAAATCCCTGCAGGCGGTAAAATAAATCCTGCCTGAAACGCCCCTCTTTTACTTCCTGTGCAAGATTTCGGTTTGTTGCGGCAATCATCCTGAAGTCAAGTTTAATAGTTTTGTTACTTCCGATCCGCGTAATTTCTTTTTCCTGCAAAACCCTCAAAAGTTTCGACTGAAGATTCATATTCATTTCACCTATTTCATCTAGGAAAATAGTTCCGTCATTGGATTCCTCAAATTTCCCGATACGCCTGTCGCGGGCATCAGTAAAAGCTCCTTTTTCATGACCGAAAAGCTCGCTCTCAATCAGTTCTTCAGGAATGGCTCCCATGTTTACAATCACAAATGGTTTACGGCTACGCGGTGAGTTATAATGAGCTCGGGCAACTAGTTCCTTGCCGGTCCCACTTTCACCTGTTATCAAAACCATCATGTTGCTTTTTTCAACCTTCTGAATAAGCCTCAGCACCCGAAGTATGCTGTTACTGTTTCCGATTATATTACTATACCGGTTCCTGTCGATAATCTGATCTTTTAAAAACTCAACCTCCCTGCGTAATGCCACGCTCATATTTAAGTTTTTGATAGAATTTTCGAGGTTAACAAAAAGATTATCGTTTTTCATAATATAATCCTGAGCTCCTTTTTTATAGGTGCTTACCACCACCTCAAGATTTTCCTGCCCCGAAACAATAATGACCATAATGCTCTGATCAAACGCTTTTATTTTCTCCATCAGTTCATGTCCGTTCATTCCGGGGAGGTTATAATCAATAGAAATAATATCCGGTTTGAGATGCAGGTTCTGCATACATTCCTCTGCCGTTTGGAAATGGAAGGTTTCGTGCTCAGTGTTTTTAGCAAGTGTTTGCTTCATCAGTGAAGCAATCATTATATCGTCTTCAATAATAAAAATTTTAGCCATGATAAATTGAATTGTTGATTTATAAAAATTTTTGATTTAAATTTAATGAGCGGATATATTAGTCAGTTCCTGTTCGAGTTCTGCAAAAGCTTTTTTGCAGGTTGTTTTTATTTTACTCAAGAGTGCCGGAATTTCAGTTAAGTTAATTTGTTTTTTTGCATTTTCTTCGATGGAAACTGCAGCAAGATGAATTTCTTTCATTCCTAAATAACTGAGTGACGGTTTAATCTTATGAGCTGACTGGCGCAATTTTTCCCAATCTTTCTGTTGCAATGCGGCTTCCATTTCAGAAATCGAAACGGGAGCGTTTTTCAAAAATAAATTGATAAAATCTTTAAAGAACGATTCGTTATTTTCTGAAATCTCTCTCAGGTAATTCAGGTTAATACATTTTTGCGCAGGCAAAAGTTCCTCCTTAGTAACACCCGTTTCATTTCCCTGAACGGATGTACTAATCAAAGCAATTATTTTATTTTTAAATTCTGCAGTTTCAAACGGTTTTGAAATATAATCGTTCATTCCTGCATGAAAACATTTTTCTTTTTCTTCGGTATTGGCATGCGCTGTCATTGCGAGAATGGGAATATTACTTTTTGATGCCGATAAATTTTTACGAATATAATTAGTCGTTTCATATCCATTCATTCCCGGCATTTCAATATCCATTAAAATCAGGTCATAATTATTTTCGCTTACCTTGTCAATAGCCTGTGAGCCATTTACAGCGTTTTCCAAAATAAATCCCCAGTCTTTTGCTATCGTGGAAATAACCAGCCTGTTGATATCATTATCTTCCACTACCAATATTTTGATCGGCCTGCCCGTATATTTTTCATTTAAAATTTTATCACCTGCTTTTGTTGTAACATCAGCACCTATATTTTCGAATGATAAGCTGAATGTAAAAACCGACCCTTCGTTTATTTTACTTTCAACCGAAATTCTTCCTCCCTGGAGTTCAATTAACTTTTTACAAATGCTTAGTCCAAGCCCTGTGCCTCCGTATTTACGGGTTATTTCATCACCTGCCTGAGTAAACGAGTCAAAAATTGAATTCAGCTTGTGTTGTGGAATTCCTATTCCCGTATCACTGATTTTAAAATTTACGAGACAATATTTTTCATTTATTTCTCCGGATGATACTTCCAGTTTCACTATTCCCTTGTCGGTAAACTTAATAGCATTACCTGCAAGATTGTTTAATACCTGGCTTAAACGTACCTGGTCACCGCTGAGAAACGCAGGCAACGATTCGTCAATATTTATTTTGAGTTCAATATTTTTTTCGATCGCCTTAGGTTTAAACATTTCGCAAACCATATTTACAGTTTCTCTCAGGTTGAAACGCACATTTTCGAATGTCATTTTTTGCGCTTCTATTTTCGAAAGGTCAAGAATATCGTTTATGATTACCAAAAGATTATCAGCCGATTTTTTAATTGCCGCTAGGTACCTGCTTTGTTCATCATCTAACCTGGTTTTCAATAAAATTTCCGATAAGCTTAAAATGCCATGAATGGGAGTTCTGATTTCATGACTCATATTGGCCAGGAACTGCTCCTTTATTTTCTGTGTTTCTTCAGCCGAAGACAGCAAGCTCTGCAATTCTTCTTGGTTTTTTTTGACCAGGGTAATATCCATTGCCACCCCATTCATAGTTACAATGCACTTATTATTATCAAACACCGGTAAAAAATGTACTTCATAGTGGCAATCGTTGACTTTAATATGCGAACAGGCAGAATTTCCCTGCAAAGCGTTTGTATATTCTTTAACCTGAATCGGAATATTTGTTCCGGTTTCGAAAATTGACTTGCCCACTATTTTATCGGGTTGTATTTCCAGGTTTTCGATACCTCTGCCTTTGAAGAGCGTAAAAATTCCAGTTTGATCGAGTGAAAACAGAATGAGTGGCGTTTTTGAAATTACCGATTCAAGCTGATTGCCGCTGCTGATATCTGTATTCTCTGAAGTATTAAATTGATTTTTTCTACGTGTACTTTGTAAAGCATTTCGCAATAGCTGGGTGATATATTCAGGAGTAATATTATTTTTCGGAACATAATCAAACGCACCTTTTTTGATAGATTCAACAGCGAGCTTTTCATCACCAATAGAAGTAACCATAATAACGGGTGTGGTATTCTCGCCTGATATATGATTATCTAAAAACTGAAATCCATTCGAGCCCGGCAGATTATAATCGAGAAAAATACAATCGAATTTTATATTCTTAGCCAGCGTTTCACCACTTTCAATATCCGTAGCCACCGAAACATCAGCACCAAATCCCGAAAGTTTCAGAGCACGTATTATCATTTTGCGATCTACCTCGTCATCATCAACAATAAGTATCTTAATCATTTCGTTTTTCATCGGTTGTCTTTCAAATTTCATCTGGGCGTTTAAGCAGGCATTTCACACAATTTCCAATAACTGTTGAGAACTGAAACAGCATGTACAAATTTTTCAAACGAAACGGGTTTAACAATGTAACCGGCAACATTTAAATTATAGGCTTCAAATTTGTCTTTATCATCATTCGAAGTAGTCATCATGAATACACTGATTGATTTTAAGTAAGGATCGTTTCGCAATTCTTTCAAAAACTCAATGCCGTTCATCTTTGGCATATTAATATCGAGTAGTATAATGCGGGGAGTAGGAATAATTTTAGGTCGCCCTTCTGTTCCGCGCAGCAAGTCTAATGCCTCAATACCATTGCTGGCAGTATGCAGCGGATTAGTGATATTGTTTTTTTTAAATGCACGTTGCACATTCATCACATCAACATGATCATCGTCAACAAGAAGGATATTAAATAATTTGTCTTCCATTTTTTAATGATTTTGATCCGTCAGCTGACGGATTTCTGATTTATGTTTTGTCCATATAAACTCAAATCTTGCTCCATTCCCGGGCTCTGATTCCACCCATACTTTTCCACCTTGCTCTTCAACAATCTTTTTTACTATCGAAAGACCTATGCCGGTACTTTCCATTTTATCGCGTGATTGGAGTGTTTGAAAAATCACAAATATTTTCTGATGAAATTGCGGATCAATTCCATGGCCATTATCTTTGACATAAAACTGGCACCAGTCCTCAAAATCAGCGCAGCCTATTTCAATAACTGCGTTTTTACGAGCGTTGTGTTTAATTGCGTTGTTGATAAGGTTTGAAAACACCTGTTCAAGTTTTATTTTTTCGGTTTGAAGAACAGGAAAATTTTTTCCGATTCTTATCTCAAAGTTTTCAGGACAATTAAACGACTGTATGATTTCGCGAACCAATGTTCCCGAATCTACTTTTTCAATATTTCCTGTTTTTGCAGCTTTTGAATATTCAAGAATTCCGTTTATGAGATTTTCCATCCGCGTAATCCGGCTTTTAAGTGTTTCAAAATTTTGTTTAATCTCATTAGAAATGTTACTTCCCAAATCATCTTCAATCCATGTTGACAGGCTTGATATGGCTCTTAATGGCGCTTTCAAGTCGTGTGCGACCACGTAAGCAAACTGATCGAGTTCACCGTTTCTTTTTTCAAGAGCGTGCAGCTCATTTTCAAAACGGTTATACCCATCACTTACCGATTTTAAAAACGGAATCAACTCAGATGGAATTTGTTCCTGCGAGCCGAAAAACTTATTAATCCTGCTTATGAGTATTTCGTTAAACATTTATTTTTCGGAGAACGTAGTAATCGTCATAGTTTGATTATGCAATTCACATTTCGTAAAATTGAAGGAAGGTGAAATTTCACCATAAGAATAAAACCCTGTAATTGCGGTTTTGTTTCCAAGAATTTCTTTTACCGCTTCCACTTCTTCTTCTGTCCTGTTATTGAGAACCATTTTTCTTCCCACACAACTTATTAAAATGGCAAGCTCGGGCTTTTGCAAAATATTTTGCACGCTGTATTGAGCAGCATCTGAAGCTCCTTTAATCAATTGTTCGGAATTTGCTTTCATAAGCCGCGTATAAATGCCTTCGGGCATGCTACCCGCAAACGTGATGCTCTTTTTATTTTCATCAATTGATAAAATGGTGCGGATAACAGGTTCCGGATTTTCAGTTGTGCGGATGCTTAACGGAAACAATAAACCCGAACCGGGTAAATTATTTGCATCTTTTCCAAGATACAGTTTATAAATATCGAGTGCCGGCTGCCCATCCATCTCAAACAAAATATTTCCTTTCGCTTTTGTTATCAGCCGTTCGGGGCCAAAAGGCTCCCACCCACTCATTGAGCCGTGGGTGACCGTTAAATTTTTCCCGTAGAAGCCAATGGCTACAATATTTCCTTCAGCAGGTGTTTCATTTAATCCCACCAGCGTTTTTTTATATCGGTTTCCGTCACCGGCAAGCCCGCCCGTTATTATGGTTCCTTTCGGCAATGTTTCCTGCATACATGTAACGAGGTCACTGCCGTTTACCTGTTGTCCGTCTGAGATAACGAGTACATTGGTAAGGTCAACCGGGTCGAGGGCGCGGGCAAGGTAATAGCCCGCGTCAAAACTGTTGCGAACTGCGGCAATACGGGTTACCGCGCTTTTAATTTTTGTTTTTTCGAATGCAATGGCAGTTAATGAAACGGTTTCGTCATTCACCTGTGTACCTATAATTTCGCCCGAAGTGGTGTTCATTAAAATATTGGCTTCGGGATACCAGCTACGCAGGGTTTCATAAAAAGTATTATCGCTCAGTAGTGTAGTGCTTCCGAAAGCAATTACAAGCTGGCAGCTTTCGTTTTCCAATCCGTCATTACGCAATGTTTCCCAGCCTGCAGATTTTGAAAATTTCTTTTGCTCGATTTTCATAAGACAAAATTTTTCTATGAATAAATGAAATACCTTATTAAAAAGTTAAAAGTTTATACTTCGAATTGGTGTTTTAGTTACAGCCGCAGGCTAACCGAAAAAAGCCTGTTGTGCTTTACTGTTTATGGATGAAAAACAAAAAATAAACTGCAAGAAACGTGTAAGGTTTTTGAAAAAGTATTTAAAAAAATTGTCGAATTAAAAATTTGGCTTCAGCAAATAGCGGGTATAAAAATTATTGATATGGCTGACGGCATCATCAGAGGTATCAACCAATGTAAAAAGTTTAAGATCATCTTCATTAATGTTTTTTTCTTCAAGAACACGGACTTTAATCCATTCATACATGCCTGCCCAATAATCACGTCCTACCAATACGATAGGGAACTTGCCTATTTTCCTCGTCTGGATTAAAGTCAAAGCCTCAAACAATTCATCCATCGTACCAAATCCCCCAGGGAGCACTACAAAACCCTGCGCATATTTAATAAACATAAGCTTGCGCACAAAAAAATAATTAAACATAATCAGCTTATCGGGATCAATGTACGGATTGGCTGATTGCTCAAAAGGTAACTCAATATTTAATCCAACCGATTTTCCACCTGCTGTATGGCATCCCTTATTAGCTGCTTCCATTATGCCGGGCCCTCCACCTGTTATAATGCCGTAACCTTCTTTGGTAAGTTTGAACGCAATCTCTTCAGCAAGTTTGTAATACTTGTTGTCAGTTTTTATTCGTGCCGAGCCGAATATGGAAACACATGGACCGATTTTGCTGAGCTTTTCAAAGCCCTCCACAAACTCAGCCATTATTTTAAAAATCTGCCAGGTGTCTTCAGTGCGTACTTCCTGCCAGTCTTTATCGGTAAATGCTTTGCGGATTTTTGCTTCGTCAGAGGTCATGGGAAAGTTTAAGATTCAAAATTTAAAAAGTTAATACTGTAACTTGATTCATACGTTTATTAAAATAAATTGTTATACCGTAACCTGTTCCATTTCTCTTCTCAGATATTCGCCCGTAATGCTTTTTTTATCTTTTAGCAACTCTTCTACTGTGCCGGTAAAAACAATTTGCCCGCCTGCTTTACCACCTTCCGGACCTAAATCAATTATATAATCGGCCGCTTTAATAACTTCCATGTTGTGTTCAATAATAAGAACTGTATTTCCTTTATCAACTAATTTGTGAAGCACATCGAGCAGGATTTTTACATCTTCAAAATGCAACCCGGTTGTGGGTTCATCTAAAATATAAAATGTGTTGCCGGTATCGCGTTTCGAAAGTTCGGTTGCTAATTTAACACGTTGTGCCTCACCTCCCGACAGGGTTGTGGATTGCTGTCCCAGTGTTATATAACCCAATCCCACTTCCTTTAATGTTTTTATTTTATGAAGTATGCCCGGCATGTTTTCAAAAAACTCAACGGCATGTTCGATGCTCATGTTTAACACATCGCTTATTGATTTTCCGCGGTAGCGTATTTCAAGGATTTCGCGGTTGTAACGCTTTCCGTTGCACGTTTCGCACAGCACATTTACATCCGGGAGAAAATTCATTTCAATTACCTTCATGCCTCCGCCCTGGCAGGTTTCACACCTTCC
>JBIOHJ010000017.1:0-32568 GCA_044448905.1 Bacteroidia bacterium
AATTAAAACTGTTGCGGATAAAAGTATTTTCCATGTTTCGGATTTAAATCTTTTGAAAAGAACAAATGCAAGAAAAAGATAAAACGGAATCCAAATAAACCGATCGCTTGCCCAGTAAAAAATAAAATCACAAAATGCGCAATGATGGCTGTTGATGAAAAGTAAAAGTTGTGCGTCAATACTTTTAAGCCAGTCCATTTATTTTTCTGTCTTGATACTTGATACTAGTGCCTTGATACTAATTTAACATTTTCCACAATTCATCTTTCAGCTCGTCAATTCCCTTCATGGCAACCGATGAAATAAAAACTACCGGAACTTTTTTACCATCGTTCGTTTTGTCTTTCGGAGCATCTTTTTTAATTTCCCTTAACAGTTCGTCATCAAGCAAATCGCACTTTGAAATAGCAATGACTCTTTTTTTATCGAGCAGCTCCGGATTATGGAGCTTTAATTCGTTCAATAAAATTTTATATTCTTTTTTCAAATCTTTGCTGTCGGCAGGAATCATGAAAAGTAAAACTGAATTACGTTCAATGTGACGAAGAAAACGCAAACCCAATCCTTTTCCCAGGTGAGCATCTTCAATAATGCCGGGAATATCAGCCATCACAAACGAACGGTTATCACGATAGTAAACCATTCCCAATTGCGGAACTAAAGTGGTGAAAGGATAATTTGCAATTTCGGGTTTGGCGGCTGAAACAACTGAAAGCAGAGTTGATTTTCCTGCATTCGGGAAACCAACCAATCCCACATCGGCCATTAATTTGAGTTCAAGAATTTTCCATTCCTCTTTTCCAGGATCACCGGGCTGTGCATGCTGCGGTGCCTGGTTGGTTGAAGTTTTAAAAAATGTATTTCCTCTTCCGCCACGCCCGCCCTCAAGTATGATAAATTCCTGGCCATCTTTTTCCACTTCAAATAAAAATTCGTTCGTTGAAAAATCCCTTGCAATGGTTCCCAATGGAACTTCAAGTATTTCATCTTTTCCTTCGGCTCCAGTACAATTGCTCCTGCTGCCCCTTACACCATCTTCGGCAATCACATGCTTGCGGTATTTTAAATGAAGCAATGTCCAGAGTTGTTTATTGCCTCTCACAATAATATGCCCTCCACGTCCTCCGTCACCACCATCAGGTCCCGCCCTGGGGTTACTTTTTGTACGGTTAAAATGCCGGGAACCTGCCCCGCCTTTGCCGGAGCGGCAGTTTATTTTAACGTAGTCTATGAAATTGGAATCAGCCATTAGAAAAGTTTAAATTTAAATCAAAATATCTTATGAAGACCCCCCTCTCCTTTGGAGAGGGTCTGGGTGAGGCTCAAAGTTTATCAATCACATCACAAAGTTTCAGAAAAATTTCTTCAATCGTTCCGTTTCCTTTTACGGAGTGAAATTTATTTTGCGCTTTGTAGTAATCAATCAAAGGTGAGGTTTTTTTGTTGTATTCATCCACGCGTTTTCCGATAATAACGGGATCCTGGTCATCTGCCCTGCCGGAATCTTTTCCGCGGTGTAAAATTCTTTTCACCAATTCTTCGTATTCAACATCCAGCGCCACCATTCCATTTATTGAAGTTTCTTTTTCGGTCAGCAATTTATCCAATGCTGCGGCTTGTGCCTGTGTACGCGGAAAGCCATCAAAAATAAAACCGTTTGCATTTTTATTTGCATCCAGCTTTGCGCTTATCATTCCAATGACCACTTCATCCGGAACTAAAATTCCTTTATCCATTAATTTTTTTGCTTCCATTCCTAATGCTGTTCCGTTTGCAATTTCATTTCGCAAAATATCGCCTGTTGAAAGATGAACAAGGTTATATTTTTCAATCAGCTTTGCCGACTGGGTTCCTTTTCCGCAACCGGGAGGTCCAAATAAAACAATGTTGAGCATAAAAGTTTAACTCATTTCAATACATATATATCATTCAAATTTCTGCCAAATCCATCATAATCCAAACCGTACCCGACAACAAAAGCAGGGTCAATTTCAAAGCCTGCATAATCGGGCGGCTTAATATTTTGTTTCAATGCTTTGGGTTTAAAGAGAAATGTTGCCAGCTTAACCGATGCAGGATTATGTTTTTTTAATTCATCAAATAAATATTTTGCGGTATCACCGGTATCAACAATATCTTCCACTACAATCACATCCCTGCCCGAAATATTTTCGTTAAGCCCGATTACATTTTTAATGTTGCCTGATGATGCAGTTCCGTTATAAGATGAAACACGAATAAAAGAAATTTCACATTCGAGCGAAATGCTTTTAAATAAATCGGCCATAAACAAAAATGCCCCGTTTAAAACACCAAGAAATAATGGCTGCTTTCCGTTGTAGTCATGGTTAATTTTTTCAGCAATGCTTTTTACCCGCTGCTGAATTTCATTGGCCGATATGAGCACACGAAATTCTTTATCCTTTATTTTTATAGACTCCATAAACTATGAGTGGCGAAAATAGCAATTAGTAATTAGGTGATTAGGTAATTAGGTAATTGGGTAATTAGTTCACAACTTAATGGTTATTTTTACCCAAAATATTATTTATGAAACCATTTGTGAGTATTATTATGGGAAGCGTATCGGATTTACCGCTGATGCAGGAAGCTGCTAAAATGCTGGAGCAATTTGAAATTCCTTATGAGATAAACGCGCTGTCGGCACACCGTACACCCGAAATAGTTATGGAGCTAGCAAAAGGAGCCAGCGCGCGCGGCATAAAAGTTTTTATTGCAGGCGCAGGCGGTGCAGCGCATTTGCCCGGTGTAGTTGCGGCTTTAACCCCTTGCCCTGTTATAGGTGTGCCGATAAAATCTTCCAACTCGATTGACGGTTGGGATTCGGTGCTCTCCATTTTACAAATGCCCGGTGGAATTCCGGTTGCAACAGTTGCATTAAACGGAGCGCAGAATGCCGGCATACTTGCCGCACAAATTATCGCGACAGGCGATGCAGCACTTTTGCAGAAAATAATTGACTACAAAAAATCGCTGAAGGAAAAAGTGCTGAAGGCTAATGAAGGGATTAAAGTTGAAAAATAATTCCCTGAGACGTTTTCGTTTTATTGCCATTGCTGAAGGCATTTCATTTTTGATTTTACTTTTTATAGCCATGCCTTTAAAATATCTGGCAGGTTTGCCGCATGCGGTTTTGTATGTGGGATGGATTCACGGAGTTTTATTTATTGCCTTTTGCTTATTGCTTCTTCAGGTTAAGCTGAATTACAAATGGACTTTTAAAAAAGCAGTTATTGCTTTCATCGCTTCGCTTTTACCTTTTGGAACTTTTGTTCTGGATGCGAAAATTTTGAAAAAGGAAATTAATGCCGAATAAGAATCGAAAAAGAAAAAATGAAAAGCACCCCGAAGGTGATTATTTACAGGATGCTTAATTAATGTGTCACCATTAATTTTGCCAAACCACTTTTGCCATTATAAGTTATACTAACAAAATATAACCCATTGCTGAATAATCGGATATCCAGCAATTTTTGATGTGACCCTTTTTCTGTCCAGGCTGTTTGTTGAATGGTTTTTACTGCCCTTCCGGCTATATCGGTCAACACAATTTGGGTATTACCCTCTTCCTGCAATTGGTAAAATATATTTACAAAATCATTTGCCGGATTTGGAATTAATTGCATGCTGAAATCATATTGAGTACCTGAAGACATTGCTTCAACACCAGACATGTGTCCGGCATAATCTCCGATAAGAGCTGCTGACGGTACCGGGTTGGTGCATCCCTGTATATACGCACGAAATTCACTTCCTTCTTTTACTTCAAAGCTGTCGGTTAACAAAATATAATTTCCGGAATTATAATTTACATCCACTCCATATCCACCGTAAATACTTACCGAAGAGTGAATGTCGTTGCTTGCTTCATAGTATTCCTGTCCGTAGATGAAAGGATAAGCATAAGGAATCCCAATGATGTAATAATTGCCGTGATTAAAACTCACGGGGCATCCGCTGTATAATGGCGATTGCCAAAGCCCTCTTCCATAAGTTGCGGCTGTAATTAAATTACTTCCATAGTTTATTTCCATATCTACAACACGACAAACAGGCAATCCCCCACCGAAATATTCCCACACACCGGTTGCATTGCTCCGGAAGTAAACACCAATTTCAGTACCTGCATAAATACCCGGTGAAGATGTATTTTGATACACTACTTTAAAAACCGGAACATTAGGTAATCCTGTAGAAATATTTGTTATGGTTGCACTGCCGGTACCTGTCCATGTTCCTTTATATACTTTTTCAGATGCTGTATATCCTGAACACGAAAAATAAAATTCGTTCTTATTACTCGGGTTCACTGTGATATCATAAATATTTGCGGATGTATGCGTGTAAATAGTTGGAAAGGTTGTACCGGTATTAGTTGAACCGATAATGGTATTTGACCGTATGGCATAAAAACGTGTTGTGTCATTAGTTCCCTGCGCAAAACCTTTAACTGCTGTACCCGAACCGCTTATTTTTCTTGTCCAGTTTGTACCCGCATTAAAAGAAACATAAAAATCGCGATACATGGAATAAATCGTATTTGGATTTAGTGGATTTTGTTCGATAATGTTTTGCGAAGGTCCGCCATTCGTATCCGGACAATTGCAGGAGAAGTAAGGCCAGTCCCAATACCAATTTGCACCGGCATTGGGTGAAATAGCTAAAAAATGACCATCATTTTCAGTCACTGCCCACATAATATTCGGGTCATCGGCTTTGATCATTGCTTCACCCCGGTCGCCTCCCCATACACCGGTTAAAGTCCCCGAACTGAATTTCATTGTTCCGTTATCCCAGGTTCCGCCTATGAACAGGTTTGAATTAGACGGATAACCGCCAAAACCATAATAAGCTGCATTAAATAAATCAGTGCTTATCAGGCTCCAGTTAGCGCCTCCATCGGTTGTTTTATATACTCCGCCATCATTTGCCGAAAATGCTGTGGTGCTGCTTAGCGCTACAATTTCATGCTGGTCGGCATGAATTCCGGCCGCAATAGTAGGAAAAGTTAAACCGCTATTGGTTGAAGCAAACATTCCGAGGTTTCCCAAAAAAACTACTGCGGAGTTTGTCGGAGAAACCGCCAGTGCCGAACAATACCCGCCAAGATATCCCGGGTAAGCATTTGCAAAAGCAGTTACATCGCTTTGCTGGGTAAAGGAAGTGCCGCTGTTGAGTGACTTATATACTTTGGCGGCTGTGCTTCCATAATAATAAAGGTAAATTACATTGTTGTTAACCGAAGTAACAGCCAGTTCAATAATATCGGCATTGGTGGGAGGCGAAATATTAAATACAGTGTTTAAAATGGGTGTCCAGCTATCGCCATTATCAGTGGATTTATAAACAGTGGTTGGAGTGGTTGCATAGCAGGTGGAAGTTCCCGGTTTAAATTCCAAATCGAAAAAACTCCCTGCCTGTTCAATTAACCAGTTTGCACCTCCGTCAATTGTCCTGTATAACCCGTTGGTAGTTGCAGCAATTAAAATGTTTGCATTGGTTGGCGACATGCGCAATGCAGATCCTTTAATGCCCTGACTATCGGTAAAAGTAAGACCTGTAGAAAACCAGTTAATACCGGCATCATAGGTAACAAATACACCTAAAGAATTGGTTCCGGCAGTAGAGAAGAAATTTGTATTTCTTCGTCCTGTCAGAATAAAAACATTATTTGAGTTGGAAGGATTAATCACAATGGATGCAACTGCCGGAATGGGCAAGTGGTTAGTAACGCAATACCAGCTTGTTCCCCCGGTAGTTGTTTTCCATAATCCTCCTTCAATGGCACCGGTATAAATTATGTCTGTATTGTTTGGGTCAATGGCAATGCAGTTGGTTCGGCCATGCCCCCAGTTAGCCGGAGCTACAGTACTGACAATTTTATTTGACCATGCTCCGCTTGTGCTTGCCAATACTGAATTATTACCATTCCTGTTTTTGATATTACTATCATAAACTTTCAAATACTCTTCCCAGTTTTTGGAAGCATAGTTAAATACATAGCCGTTTTCGTCAAGATGGGTTTCGGTTTCCATTATCCAGTGGCGTAAATGCCTGAACGGGTTTTCATCTTCACCAAATTCATTTGATTTTTTAAAATCAAAATCGCCATTCTCATTTTTGGATATAAAAATTTCAAGCTTCTCCCTTATGGCGCCGAACTTTTCAGTTTTAAAATCAATTTGAGGAAAATCAGGAGGGGGAGGGGCTTGCGCATGCAGCGTGAACCCGGCAACAATTAATGCCAGTGATGATATTATTTTATTTATCGCTTTCATAGTTTTTATTTTTTTGCGTTATTACTGAAAGGGATAAATTATTTTTTCATTGAGGCAATGTCGTTGTGCATTTTTAAATTATCTGTTTTAAGCTTTTCAATTTCGGTTTGCTGCTGCAGAATGTAAAGTGTAAGCTCTTCAACTTTCTTAACGAGACGGGTTTGCATGTCGCCAACTTCAAAACCATTTTCCTTTTCAATTTCAGCTGCAGAAGGTAAGCCGGGTAAATGTTTATGCTGTTCTATTGAATTTTTAACTTCTGCAAGAGAAGGAAGCTTATAATTTTCATTAAAAACATAATCGGGCCAGTTCGCCTGAAGCTGAACCTTCATTTCGGTGCAAATCATTTTACCTGCAACCGAAACCAAATAACCTGTAGCCGGGGTTGTAGTTCCAACCATTAAGCTGCTTGATATATAAGTATTGCCCGAAAAATATCCTGCCCAGTTGGTGGCTCCACCCGAAGCAGTTCCATAAACACCAATGCGGATGCCGGCCGAACCGGTGGCACTCCCATAAACTCCGTATGCATAGCTGCTATAAGTGGTTGCATTTGCATCTCCTCTCACTCCCATATAACCACCGGTACCGGTTACTCCATACCCGTAACCCGGAGCGTTAATTGCATGCCCGTTTATAGCGCGAGTATCAAAAGTACCCTGGTAATTAGAAACCGAGTGTATTACATTTGATGTTATAGTACTGTCGCCTCTTACTTCCAATTTGTATGTAGAAGGCGTACTGTAATTACTTACCATCATATTTCCGCGCGATAAAACATTGCCTGCTGAGAAAAATGCTGCATAATTGGTGGCTCCTCCAGTGGCGCTTCCCCATACGGCATAGTTGGTTCCGGTTCCTTGTGCAAAAACCTGCAGCCCGTAACTGCTTGCTGAGCCTGATGCAAATCCCCGCACTGCCATGTTATTTCCTGTACCGTTAATGGCATCAAATGCCCCGCCCCGTTTGTCACCGCTGCCTGCGCCTAAAGCCCCGGCATACATGCCATAGGTTGTTGATGCAGATGAAGTACTGTTTTCGACATAAACGCTGCGCAGTTCAGTTGATGAGTAAACATTAAATGAAAATAGCGGTGCAGCTGTTCCTATTGCAACGCGGGTTCCGTTGTCGAACAAGGTGCCTGTTGAAAGTGCGCTGCCGTCCCACCTTGGAAGTCTGCTAAGGGTGTTGCTCCCTACCTGCGGGTCGGTTTCGGTATATGAAGTTAAATATCCTGCCGCTGCATGATTGCCCCAGCCGAAAGCAGAATTCCAGTTTGTGGAATTGCCGCCCGTAGCTGTTATTATACCGTTTACATCGAGTGGTGTTGTCGGAGTTGTGGTTCCAATGCCAACCCGTTGGTTTATGGCATCAAATGTTGCAAAGGTGGTTGAGGTAGTTCCGTTTTGTATTTCGATCTTGTATTTCGATTTGATTAAAGAAGAAGCCGTTGTGCTGGTTGCATTCAAATTAAATTTTCCACCTGTAAACTGCAAATGAAAAGTTGGCGTGGAAGTTCCTATGCCGACTTTCCCGGTGCTGTCAACAAAAATCCGGTTGGCATTGTTGGAACGTATAACGAATGAATGGTTATCGGTTGTGCCGATAAAGTTTACTGATGGATTGGTTGCTGCATTTCCGGTTAACGACCAGTCTTGTGAATTTACACGGGTAGTAAGCATTACCAAAGCCACAATAGCGGAAAATTTGAAGGTTGTTTTCATTGGGATATTTTTTTTTGGTAAATGTATGTGAATTAATTTATGCGTTGCTTTTTTCGTGAAAAATATTTTTAATTAAAATAATGCTGCCGCGTTTGGGGAGATAATCAGGGAAATTGGGAAAGCAGGAAAGCGAGTTGAGAAAATTACTTAATCGCTCACTACAATTTTTCCATTAATTACCGCGGCAGTTGAAACATTTTGCAGCCTGAACAAATAAACCCCCTTTTCTTTATTTCCTTTTTCTAAAATAATTTTATTGTTAACGGTACTAACGGCTTCCGTTACGCGCCCGGTAATATCGTAAAGGGTAAAATGAAAAGTATTTTTTCGCGGATTGGAAAAAGTGAGGGTAGATTGTGTGGTGAGGGGATTGGGAGAAAATTGCAGATTGTTGTATGTAGTTTCTGGTTCAGGAATGCCTACGGTGGAACAAAGCGTATTCATAATGCTTCCGCCAGCCAAATAATATTCAGGAGGTAAATTGACTGCTCCGGGTTGTGAAACAATGGTAACGTGATAAGCTAATGGCATCGTTACGTTCTGCTCAGTAATGGTTACGCTTGAATCATTACAGCCGCTGTTTCCGAGGCTATCGGTTTTAATAAATATAAAGTCATAACTCCCCGCACCCGCACTGTTTGTTGATGATACCATTACATATCCGCCATCAGAAGCAGGCATTCCAAGTATAGGATACCCATTGGTGGTTTTCGTAAATAATTTTGTCCATTGTATATTTCCTGTACTATCGGTTTTTATTATAATGCATTTTGAACCCAGTTTTGATGTAATAAAAAATCCATTGTCAGTTGTCTGGCGAACTATGTAATTAGGATTTGAAGGACTGGGTGGAGAATAACCACCACTATAGCTTTTGCACCATACCGGCATTCCTATGGAATCGGTTTTTAATAAAAATGTCTGCACACTATCACTTCTTCCAACTAAGGCATAACCACCATCATTGGTTTGAATGGCATCAAATCCTAAATCGTTCTCATTAATACCTGTAAAGCCATAATACTTTGTCCATAAAGTATCGCCAATCGAATCGGTTTTTAAGATGTATGCGTCATAATTGGTTGAAGTTAGTATTGAGGAGCCGGCCATAAGGTATCCTTTATCGGCAGTCTGTATTACGGAGGTGGCTTGTTCTCCGCCTGTATCTCCGTAGGACTTTATCCATAATGTATCACCCAAAAAATTGGTTTTAATTAAATACACATCGTAATTGCCGGGACCAATTCCCACGGAACTTCCGGTTAAGATATATCCTCCGTCAAAAGTCTGCTGAACACAATTTCCCCCGCTGCCTCCACCTGTCCCGTAACCATAATTTTTTATCCATTGTATGTATCCCTGGTCATTTGTTTTAACCAGGTACGTATCATAATTGATATATCCGGAGAAAATATATCCGCTGTCGGCAGTTTGATGCACTGATTTTATCCGGTCATCTGTAGATTTTCCGTAAACCCGGGTCCAAATAGTATCACCCGCTGCGTTTGTTTTGAGCAGGTACATATCAAAATTCCCACTACCAAAGCTTTGGGTCATGCCCCCGACAATATAACCTCCGTCAAAGGTTTGATCAACTGCATTACCCATATCGTTTGAACTTCCTCCAAAAGTTTTCTGAAAAATAATTTGGGAAAAGGAAGGTGGAGGGCGGAGGACTGAAGACAGAAGAAGGAGAAAAATAATTTTGTAAATATTTTTTCCCGAATAGCGGAACTTCACATTTTTTATTTCATAAAAACTGTTCAGCATCCCATCATTAATTAAAATTCTATTTCAATATTACGCATTAAAACAAGACAGCGGGTGTTTTTCGGTTTATTAAAGGAAGGGTTCCATTCATTAAGGATTTCGTTCACTTTATTAAGGAAAGTGTTCCATTCATTAAGTGTTCTGTTCGTTTCATTAAGGATAGCGTTCAATCCGTTAAAGGAAGTGTTCAAATCATTAAGGATTCGGTTCGCTTCATTAAGGGAAGTGTTCCATTCATTAAGGATTCCGTTTACTTCATTAAGGGAAGTGTTCCATTCATTAAGGATTTGGTTCGCTTTATTAAAGAAAACGGGCGGTTTATTAAATATCCTGCCCGTTTTCTCAAAATTCCGCTCAAAATTTCACTTTACCACAAAATCGTTGACTTCGAGCCAATCAGTTGGTCCATCTTTAGTAATAGTACGATGCCGTAAATCCACAATAGAGCCGGGCGTTAAACCATCAATTTCGGTAGTAGCCGCCAGCGTAGGTGTAACGGGAGTCCAGTTGGTTCCATCAAGGCTTACTGCCCAATCGTGAGCCGAACGGGGCGAAGTGCTTGCCTTTGCAACTAATTTAACCTTTCCCGAAACGGAGCCGTCCTTAGCAGCAAAATCCTGCTTGTTAATGGCGCCAAATTTTTTCACCTGCATGCCGGCAGTCTCAATAATTTCTTCGGCTTGGGCAGGAGTGGCATCGGCAAGAGCCTGCACTTCCATTTTCAAGTCGCGCAGGTTGTTTTGAACCACCAGCAAATCGTTATCGCGTTGCGCGGTGGTGGTGGTTGGCGGGTTACTTTGCAGCCCGTTATGCGTTACCTGCAGCTTGCCAATGTTAGTAAGCAGCGTGGCAAGCTTGGCAGCAAGGGCTGCAAAAAACGCGCTCCCGGTCATGGAAGCATGAATGCCGTTTGCATAGGTAATAAAATCGTCAATATCGGCCGGAAAATTGAGCACGGCAATTACCCGCCTGATAACCGTTAGTGGCAACAGGATAATTGTATTTATTTTTTTTGAAATTGTTTTCATAGAATTTTTTATTTAGAATGTTTGAGAAATAATTATTTTATTAATTGGTTTCCGTACGGGCTAACGGCATTGAAAAAAAAACGGTGGCTGCCGGTGGCAACTCCGTGAACAAGCTGCAGCCACCCCCGCTGCAGCTCAACGCTTGTCTCCGATGTCGGGAAGATTAATAATGATGTGAGAAGAAAAAAGAATTGCAGAGCGGAAAAGTGCCTTAAAAAATATTTTTGTGTGACAAATCATTTTGCCGGTTTGATTTGGGAAAACGAAGATGGAAAAAAAATAAATACGCGAAGCGGTTGTTGAAAAATAATTCTCACTTCCACTTCCCCTTAAACGGCCTGCAACTGTCGGCATATTTTTTTGAAAGCGTAAAATTAAGAGACACCCCGGCAAACATATACCAGTCTTTGTGGGCGGCATCACCGCGCTGGCGGTCGTTGTTGTTATCGTTTACCTGGTCAACCGTTCGGTCGGAAAGTATTACTGAAGTGGGCCCGTAATTGGAAAGCAGCACATCTTTTTTTGCGTACGTGGTGCTTACATCGTCAAGATGATCTGTAAAAGTTCTTCGAGCCCCGGCTTCAATCGAAACACCAAAGCGCTTTCCGATTTTAAATTTAAACCCACCGCCAAACGGAAGCGAAACCTGTACGCGGTTGTATTTCGAACGGTCGGGATATGTGGTAGTACCCTGCCCTTCGGTGCCGAGGGGCTGCAGTTCAATCCAGTCGTCACCCATCGGTGCTTTGGGATTGAATTTATAAACAGCCAAACCTGCGAAAACAAAAGGCGAAGCAAATGTGGACGGGTTTGCCGTTTGATACGGAAAAAAATTAAAATCAAAAATCCAATGCGCTTCAAGAACGTTTGATTTAAATGAAAGATTGCGGTAAAGCTGCCACGCATCGTCCGACTTTGCATCATCACCCGAAATGCTCCCATAAGCAATACCCAGCCTGTACGACCAATTGTTATTAATACACCTGCGGAAATCCACCCCTATAGCCGGGTGAAAAAACCTGGTATTGAACAGGCTGTTGCTTATATCGCCTTTATAGGACGAAATGCCAAGCATAATACTCGCTTCGGAGCTTTGCGCAAAGGAAGTTCCTGTAGCAATGGCAGAAACAATTATACCGGCTAAAAAATACTTTTTCATTGAACTGATATAAGCCATCAATCAATAAACGGACAAATGTGGAAAATGTTATTCAGGATCAGAAAAGCGGGTAAGTCTGCCTGCCGGTACGTAGTTTATAGTTGATATTAATAATGGCAAACATATAGGAATCCAGGTCGCGCGGATCGCCCCGCTGTGCACCTGCTGCGGTAATGTAAGGATATATTCCGTTCGATTGATCGGCAAGGGCCGCGGCTGCAACTCCAACTTCGGGTTGCTGCAACAGAATGCTGCTTGCCACATAAGTCTTGCTTACATCATCAACGTAATCGGTAAAAGTTTTACGAATTCCATACTCTAACCCTATTCCCCATCGCCTGCTTACGGTATATTTAAATCCAAATCCAATAGGAATGGCAAACTGGTACAGGCTGTATGTACTACGGGTCGCGAACAGCCCTTGTCCTTCGGTATGAAGCGGATTCAACGAAATCCATTCGCCTTCATATTCAGCCTCGGGATTAAAATGAAAAATACCTACCCCGATAAAAATATAACTCATCATTTCAAAACCGCGCTGCCCGCGTACTCCTTTTAAGCGGTAACGATGGCCTAACTGTTCCTTAATTATGGCAAATTCGAAATTGGTGTTAAACTCCCAGATGTGCGATTTAAAACTCAGGTTGCGGTAATTCCTGAAAAACTCTTTTGTCAAAGCATCATCACCGGCAACCTGCCCGTATGAAAGGTGACTATTAAGAGCAATTGATGGCGATAGCTTATACCGTAATCCCAAACTTGCGGCCAGTTTTGTAACCGAAAACTCGAGGTCTTTAAATCCATTGGTACCAACCTGGTCAGCTCCGCCAAGTTCGCCTAAGAAGTTGGTTGCACCTATACCAAAATGCACTTCGGCACGCATAGATCTCCACCGGTTTTTTAAGCGCTGCGAATTTCCCGCGAAGGGAATTAAAATCATTAAAACAACAATGAAGATAAGGCTGCGTTTCATAGCATCGGTTTTGTAAGGGTGACAAAAGTAATATTTCTTATCAAATAAGCTAACTAATAATTTATACGTATTTTTCTGGTAGTTTACGGTTTACCATATTCAGTTCCTCAGGTCTTTTCCCCACATAAGCTTATTGCGTAAGGTGGTAAGGAAGTTCTGATTATCTATACGGATGATGTTAAACGTAAAATCCTCTTTATGAACTGCAAACTGTATTGCCGAATCGATAGTAACCGAACGTGAATCGAGTGAAGCAAGAAAGAATTGACTTCTGCCTTCCACCTCAAGTGAAACTACATTTTTGTCGGATACTACCATAGGGCGCACGTTCAGGTTGTGAGGGGCAATGGGCGTAATTACAAAATTCTCAGATTGAGGGGCAACTATGGGTCCCCCGCAACTTAATGAGTAACCTGTTGAACCGGTAGGGGTTGATACGATTAACCCGTCAGACCAATAGGTGGTAAGGTATTCGCCATTCAGAAAGGTGTGAATTTTTATCATGCTCGAGCTGTCTTTTTTATGAATCGTAAGCTCGTTTAATGCAAAGTTTACTTCGCCAAAAATGCTTTTATTGGTTTCGAGACGAAGTAATGCACGCTTGTCTAATGTAAAATGACCCTTACTGAGCTCGTCAACAGCATGTGAAACGGCTTCAATAGAAATGCCGGTTAAAAAACCCAGCCTGCCGGTATTTACTCCCAACACCGGTATCCCGGTATCGCGTACAAGTGAAACAGTGTCGAGCATAGTACCGTCACCACCAATGCTAAGCAGGTAATCAATTTTGTTTTTGATTTCACCTGACGAGGCAAAAAGCCTGTTGTTTAATTTTATTGAAGTTTTTTGTCTAACCTGGTTAAACAGCGATTCGAAAAATAAACATTCACCACCGGCTTTTTCTACTTCTTTTACCAGCTCTTCAACAGGGCCAAGTATTTCCTCAGTAAGATTACGACCGTAAATGGCTATGCGCATAGTGAATGATTACAGCACAAATGTAATTTTTAAAAAGGAAACAGACAACAGACAACGCATGACTTACAAATCACCATATAGGCGAAGTAAAATGCAAAAACAAACCATGCTCACCCAACCTGTTTATTGAATATTCCAGCCTGAAAACAAGGTCATAATACGTAACATAATCCAATCCAATACCTCCTCCTGCCTCCCAGGTGTTTGCCAGTGAATTGTTTTCGGCAAACTGGCGGTCGTGTGCATACCCTAAATCAGAAAATAAATTCAGGTAAAAAGCGAATGGTATGGTTTTAAATTTTTCAAGAGGAATAAAATCTACATTAACTACCTTTTCAGGGATTAAAGTAAATTTAATGTTCGATTTAAAAAGAAAATAGTTTTGCCCGTTTACCACGTAATATTCATAGCTTCTCACAAAATCGCTTGCATAACCCAGTCCCCGCGAATTATAATAAGGCACAAAACTCTGTCCTGATAATTTTCCTTTTACTCCCGCAGCAAAATGCCAGCGCGGTGCAAGTTCCCAATACCTGCGGAAGTTTGATGAAAGTGACAGCAAATCGGGTTCGTTTTTAAAAGCGCCAATGCCCTGCTTAAACACTTCAAAGTCGAAATAATATCCTTTTAACGGGTATGTTTTAATGTCACGGTAATCGAGCTTGTATTGATAAGAAAGTATCAGCAGTTGTTGTTCACTAGTTCCGTTTAAAAAATAATCGGCATTAAAGCTTACAATGGTATCGGCAATAAAATTATCCTGGAACTCAGCACCCAATGAATGATATTCATGAATACCGCTCCGGTGGGTAAAACGCACACCACCGGAAAACTGTTTTCGCACGTAATCATTCTCATCTTTATAATACCGGAGTTTGTTTTCCTCAATGCCATAAGCAATTTCATGATTGCGTGTAAACGAAAATCCAAACGACATTCCGTTCTCCTGCCTGCGGTTAAGGTACGGGACTGTATAATATAAGCCCAGCCGTTGTGAGTAACCTAGGCGTACTAAAATACTCAGGTTTTCCCTGCGCCCCCTGAAATTATCTTTGGTAAAGTAAACTCCGTAATTGGTGCGCGAAAAATCTTTGGTAAGCCACCATTCATTAAAATTACGGTCAACAATTTCAAAAATTGGTAAGGGCCATATGTACCATCGCTCAGCCACGTGCACAATAACATGAGTTAATGAAGAATCATTGGCATCGGGCTGATCATAAATATTCACAAAGTTGAAAAGAGAAGTATTAATAAGATTTTCGCGGCTTCGCCACATGGCAGCAGCCAAAACGGCATGGCTCAATGTATCGCCTTTATGAAAAATGAGCTCTCGTGTTATGATAAACGATTTTGTGGTTTTATTTCCCGTAATAAGAATATCGCTTATGATAAATTTTCGGCCGTCATCAATACCCTTGCCCGACCGGATGAGCGAATCGGTAAAATAATTTTCACTTTTTAAGCTATCGTTATTCTGGGCGTTTGAAAAGGAAGTAATGAAAAAAATAAAAAAAAACAGCACGCACCGGCTTGTCATGTGATGATGCGGAATTGACACTTACATTTTTAAATAGTTCATAAACGACTCGTACCGGTTTTGTAAATCAGCCGAAAATTCATTTTGCTGGTAATAAGCAGTTACATTATAATTATAACGGTAAAAGGCAGCAAGGATTCGCGACAAGTCTAAAATGTTTACTTTAATGGTAACATTGATTTTAGTTTGATCAGCTGACGGATCCGCGTGCAAGCTCATTATTGAACCATCATTGGCTTCCACCAACTGCGCTATTTCAGAAAGCGAATAATCGTTTTGATTTATTTCCAGCTCAATAATTCCTCCCGGTGATTTTACGGCATATAGTTCCGAAAACGAATCAATAATGTCCATTACCGAAATCAAGCCTGCATAATGCTGTTCGCTGTCGAGCACCGGAACAACCGAAAAATTATAATTGCTGACAAATTTTACAGCATCATACACATGCTGGTTGTCGTAAACAAAAACACGTTCGAACGGAAGCGTAAAATGTTCGAGTGCTTTTTTACGATCGCCCAACCCCATTACATCCGATTCCGAAATAATTCCCAGGAAATCCTGGTTGCGGATTACGGGTAAATAACGAAGCCTGAATTCTTCCATCCATGCCAACGCACGCTCACCCGTATCGGTAATTTTGAGCGGTGGAATTACATCTTTGATGAGCGAACTTACCAGCATTTATTTTTATACGAAAACAAATAAACTTTGTTGTACTATCGCAAACATAATACTTTTGCATAACCCAAGTGTTTGCTGTTTGTCAGATTTAACAATTATAAATGCCCCGAACCAAACTTAGTGTTAACATCAATAAAATAGCAACTCTTCGTAATGCAAGAGGAGGCAATGTTCCTGATTTAATTAAAGTCGCTCAGGATATTGAACGTTTTGGTGCAGATGGAATAACCGTTCACCCGCGCCCCGATGAACGCCATATTCGCTTTAGCGATGTGTATGAATTGAAAAAAAATATAACAACCGAATTTAACATTGAAGGATACCCGTCAAAACAATTTCTCTCGCTCGTTGAAGAAATAAAACCAATCCAGGTTACGTTGGTTCCCGATGGTCCCGATGTCATCACTTCAAATACCGGATGGGATACCGAAAAAAATAAATCGTTTTTAAAAGATATTATTTCACAAATAAAATCGCATGGCATCAGGGTTTCCATTTTTATTAACCCCGATTTGAAGATGATTGAGCACGCATCTGAAACCGGAACTGACCGGGTTGAATTATATACAGAGGCATACGCAAAAAAGCATTTTCAGGAAAAAGAAAAAGGAATTGCTCCGTATGTTAAAGCTGCACAGCTTGCCGGCAAATTAAATATCGGTGTAAATGCCGGGCATGATTTAAATCTCGAAAACCTGAACTATTTTTTTATAAATGTTCCCAATCTCCTCGAAGTTTCAATCGGTCATGCTTTAATAAGCGATGCGTTATATTATGGATTGGAAAATACAGTGCAGATGTACAAAAGAAAATTAAGTGGTTAATAATGAAGTTTGAAATAGTCAGCACATTATTTCATCACCCCTTCTTAACCGGAAGTTTAATAGTTTGTTTCCTTGCCGCTCTTTTTTTTCCGTAAGAGCCTATGATAAGTTTTCCGCGTTTTGATTTTTTATCGCCTTTACCCATGTTATTTTATTTGTTAAGCGAGCAAAAGTAAATTCATTAATCCTAATTACCAAGTCTGCCAGCAAGGTTAATACAAACTTCTCGCTTTAATTGCGTGTTTTACTTTTTTTAATTCGTTTAGCACGACAGGCGAAGTTTTTTTATCTACATCGAGCACCACGTAGCCAATCTGGTTATTGGTTTGAAGATACTGGCTGAGAATATTCACATTCATATCCGAAAGAATACGGTTAATCTCCGAAAGAATACCCGGCACATTTTTATGAATATGCAGCAACCGGTGCGCATTTTTCAAGACCGGTAAATTTAGCGCAGGTACCGAAAGGGAGCCGGCACTTGAACCGCTTTCCAAGAAATTTATCAAACGGTTCGTTACATCAACCCCGATATTTTCCTGCGCTTCCATTGTAGAGCCTCCAATGTGAGGTGTGAGAATAACATTTGACAATCCTTGCAGCGGAGAGCTGAATTTTTCTTTATTGCTTTTTGGTTCATTGGGAAAAACATCAATCGCTGCACCTCCAAGATGTTTTTTCAGCAATGCCTTTTTCAATGCAATTAAATCCACTACATCGCCACGACTTAAATTAATCAGCATGGCTCCCTTTTTCATTTTTGAAATCCGCGATTCATTCAAGACATTTTTGGTGGCTGCCGAGCCGGGAATATGCAATGAAACAATATCCGAACGCTTTAACAATTCATCTAATGAATTTACCTGTGCTGCATTTCCTAAACTTAGCTTGGGTTCCACATCGTAATAAATAACCTTCATTCCAGCACCTTCGGCAAGCACCGAAACCTGAGAGCCAATATGCCCATAACCAACAATGCCGAGCGTTTTTCCGCGCACTTCAAAACAATCATTACTCTGTTTTAACCAGGTTCCATTATGCGCAGCAATGTTTTTTTCAGGAATCCGTCTTAACAGGCAAATACAATGCGCAATCACTAATTCTGCAACTGAACGTGTATTGGAAAACGGGGAATTAAAAACTGCGATTCCCGTATCAATGGCTGTATCCATATTTACCTGGTTAGTTCCGATACAAAAGCACCCGGCAGCAATCAGTTTATCGACTTTAAGAAAAATGTTTTTTGTCAGTTGCGTTTTTGAACGGATACCAAGCAAATGAATTCCTTTAATTTTTTCCAACACCTGTTTCTCATTCAATGACGAATCAATCATTTCTATATTCTTATATCCTTGTTCATTAAAAAGTTTTACAGCAACGGGATGAATTCCTTCCAGCAAAAGGATTTTTATTTTTTCTTTGGGATAGGATGTAGCTGACATGATAATGGCGCAAAGCTAAGATTACCCAATCACTTCACCGCTTTTTAATACTTTTGCTTCCCTAAAAAATATTTACTCACATGAAACCATTTACTAAAATTTCAATTGTATTTCTTGCAATCAATTTATTTATGATGACTCTGACAGAAGCACAAACCAAACTAATTCCTGTTAAAGACTTTTTCCGTAATCCCGAAAAAGCCCGTTACCAGATTTCGCCTGACGGTAACTGGATTTCATTCATGTCGCCTTACGAAAACCGCATGAATGTTTTTGTACAGAAGATTGACAGCAAAGAAGCAAAAAGAATAACAAGTGAAACTGCCCGCGATATTGGCGGCTATTTCTGGAAAGGAAATTCCCATATTCTTTACATTAAAGATTTTGGTGGAGATGAAAACTTCCATCTCTTCCGTGCCTCCATTGACGGAAAAGAAACTACTGATTTAACCCCTTTTGAGAAAGTACGAGTCAATATAGTAGATGACCTCGAAGATTTTGATGACGAAGTTTTAATTGGCTTGAACAAGCGCAATCCCGAAGTGTTTGATGTGTATCATTTGCAGATATCAACAGGCAAACTGGATATGGTTGCCGAAAATCCGGGAAATATCTCAGGATGGGTTACCGACCACAATGGCAAAATACGCGTAGCTACCACTTCAGACGGAGTAAATACCAGCCTGCTTTATCGCGAAACCGAAGCCGATTCGTTTCAAACAGTCTTAACCACAAGCTACAAAGAAACCATTGCCCCTTTATTTTTCACTTTCGACAACAGGCACATTTATGCCTCATCAAATCTCGGGCGCGACAAGCAGGCAATTGTTCGCTTCGACATTGAAAAAGGAAAAGAACTCGAAATAGTTTTTGAGCACCCTGAAGTGGATGTTGACGGGCTTAATTATTCGCACCTGAGAAAAGTGTTAACCATGGTTACTTATGAAAGAGCAAAGCCAGACCGCATTTTTCTTGACGACATTACAAAAATGATTTATGCACGTCTCGAAAAGGAACTTGAAGGGTATCATTTTGTCATTACTTCGATGAATAAAAGAGAAGATAAATTTTTAGTGCGCACCTACAGCGACCGTTCATTAGGCGCGTATTATTTTTATGATCTGACCGCTGATAAGCTTACCAAGCTCAATGATTTCAGCCCCTGGTTAAATGAAAATGATTTAAGCGAGATGACTCCCATCAGCTACACTACCCGTGATGGCGAAACCGTTTTCGGGTATCTTACTTTGCCAAAAGGAAAACCCGCAAAAAATATTCCTGTTGTTATCAATCCGCATGGTGGTCCGTGGGCGCGCGACAGCTGGGGCTTTAATCCCGAAGTGCAGTTTCTTGCCAATCGTGGCTATGCAGTTTTGCAGATGAACTTCCGTGGTTCTACCGGCTATGGTAGAAGATGGTGGGAGCTGAGCTTTAAACAATGGGGTAAAACCATGCAGGATGATATTACTGATGGTGTGAACTGGCTGATAAAAGAAGGGATTGCCAACCCTAAAAAAATTGCAATTTATGGCGGTTCATACGGAGGATATGCAACTCTTGCCGGAATTACTTTTACACCCGACCTGTATGCCTGCGCTGTGGATTATGTAGGCGTTTCCAATTTGTTTACGTTCATGAAAACAATTCCTCCTTACTGGAAACCGTATTTGCAAATGATGCAGGACATGGTTGGATATCCCGATAAAGATTCTTTAATGCTGCGGGCTGCTTCCCCTGTTTTTCATGTGGATAAAATAAAATGCCCATTGTTTATTGCGCAAGGAGCAAAAGACCCGCGTGTAAATAAAAACGAAAGTGACCAGGTTGTTGCAGCATTAAAAAAACGCGGCATTGAAGTGGAGTATATGGTGAAAGATAACGAAGGTCACGGATTTCATAACGAAGAAAACCGTTTCGCTTTTTACGAAGCCATGGAAAAATTTCTTGCAAAATATTTGAATTAATAATTATTTAGCTGAGGACTTGTGCTTCGGTAAGTCCTTTTTAGGGATTTAGAGGTCAATTCCCGATATTTGCAATTAAAGAGAAATTAATGAACAGAAAAAAAGTCACTACTCTTGGTCAATTCATCATCGAGCGCCAAGCCGATTTTCCATATGCAAAAGGAGAGCTTTCGCGTTTGCTGCGCGACATTGGTATTGCCGCGAAACTGGTCAATCGCGAAGTGAACAAAGCCGGGTTGGTCGACATCCTTGGCGACTTGGGAACTTCAAACGTGCATGGTGAAGGTCAGAAAAAATTAGATGTGTATGCCAACGAGCAATTTATTTCGGCTTTAAGCTCAGGTGGCGAATGTTGTGCCGTTGCTTCCGAAGAAAACGAAGAGATGGTTCATATTGACAGCGCGGTTTCTAAAAACGCAAAGTATGTGGTATGCATTGATCCGCTTGACGGCTCTTCCAACATTGATGTAAACGTTTCAATAGGAACCATTTTTTCCATCTACCGCAGAATTTCTCTCAGCGGTACCAGCGTTCTGTCCGATTTCATGCAGCGCGGAACCGAGCAGGTGGCTGCCGGTTACGTTACCTATGGCTCTTCGACCATGCTCGTTTACACTACCGGCAAAGGAGTAAATGGTTTCACCCTCGACCCTTCAATTGGCGAATTTTGCCTTTCGCATCCCGACATTAAAATTCCGAAAACCGGTTATATTTATTCAATCAACGAAGGATACTATGTGCACTTTCCCGATGGCGTTAAACGCTACATCAAATTCTGCCAGGAAGAAGATGCAAAAACAAAACGCCCGTATTCATCGCGCTACATCGGTTCCCTCGTTGCCGATTTTCACCGCAACCTGCTTAAAGGCGGTATTTTTATTTACCCGCCAACAGCCAAAACGCCTAACGGTAAGCTTCGCCTCATTTATGAATGTAACCCGCTTGCGTGGATTATCGAGCAGGCTGGCGGCAATGCATCCGATGGATACAACCGCATTCTCGAAATCCAGCCTTCATCACTTCACCAGCGCACCCCGCTTTATATTGGCTCGGCTGACATGGTTACTATGGCTGAAGATTTTATGATGAAGTATTCACCGATTGTGAGTGCTTAAAATATATACGCCCCGTAAACCTGGAAATATGAGTTTTTAGTTTGGGTGTATGGCGAATATCCTTCAAGCGTATCGTTTTTTCCAATGGTAAACATGCCGAAATTCATTCGTAGCCCAATGTCAAAACGCTTAAACTCGTAAGCCCCGCCTGTTATCAAGCCGAAATTAATATCATAAAAATTTTTGCGGCTTATATAATTTTCAGCTTCTACATTCACGTTTTCATTTTTAGATGTAAAACGAAACAAATAAGAAAGAAAAGCTCCGGCATGAACCGAAACGTGATAATTAATGTTATAAACTCCCAAAAACGCAACTTCGGCATAATAAAACGACAAACTGAATTTAGCGCCCCCCAGTGATTCATCAAATTCAACGTTAGTGTTTTGCATGGATGCGGAAAGCTCAGGCTGAAAAGAAAACTGACCTTGCAATGTTGCCTTGCTGAATATTCCGATACTCGCTCCCGGGGAAAACGATTCACTTGCGTTTCCAAAATTTAGAAGCGAAAAATTCATTCCGGCCCGTACACCCATCGAGGCTCCCTCATCCATATGTACCTGTGCCATTGAAAATGTTATCGCAAAGCAATAACAAACAGTAAAAAATAATTTTTTCATGTTATACTTTTCTTTCAAATCAAAAAAACAAAATATCTAAAATCGTTTTCACGAATCACAAATAAGATATTAACACTATTGATAATTAATAATTCATAATTCGGCATTCAGCATTCCTCCTATCTTTGCATTCATACCGGGTGGATTTCCATTTCCGGCATTTATTATTTTCAGCCATCCCGTGGATATTAAAACCATTATACAACGCTACACCGAAAACGTAAATATTCGTTCCTTAACGCATTTAATTAAGTACAATCAAAAACAATGTGCCAATATTTCGGGCGTGTCCGGCTCTTCACCTGCAATGATTGTAGCTGCCGTTTTTCAATTGCAACCGCACCAGGCAGTTATTATTTTACCGGAACGTGAAGTAGCCGCATATTTTTTTAATGACATCGAAAACCTTCTTACCTCCTCCGGGCTGAAACCTTTATTCTTTCCTTCATCCTTTAAAAAACCATACCACGTAAACCAAACCGACAAAACAAACGTGCTGATGCGTGCCGAAGTGTTGAGTCATCTCAGTAAAGGCCAGCGCCCTTTTGTTGTTATAACTTATCCCGAAGCCATTCATGAAAAAGTAATTACCCGACAAAATCTTTCAGACAATACTATTGAGGCACGGGTAGGCGAGATGGTATCCATTGATTTTATTTCAGAATTTCTCACCGAAAATAATTTTGAACGTACTGATTTTGTTTTTGAGCCAGGGCAGTTTGCCGTGCGTGGTGGCATTGTTGATGTATTTTCCTTTGCCAATGAATTGCCTTACCGCATGGAATTTTCAGGCGATAAAATTGAATCCATTCGCAGCTTTGATCCAATTACCCAGCTCTCCGAAAAAAACCTCAATCATTTTACCATCATTCCCGATGTGCAGCAACAGTTGATTCAAAACGAAACCGAATCGTTTTTTAATTTCATTCCGCAGGAAACTATTATTTGGGCAAAAGATTTATATTTTTCGTTGGAAACTATTCAGAAAAATTTCCGGCAGTTAAAAGAAACTGGTTTGCCTGTAAGCGAAACCGATAATGGAAATACAACCCGCAATGTTGAGGAGGTATATCAAAATGAAAATGAATTGGAAGAGCAATTAAAAAAGTTTACCCTCATTGAATTCGGCTCAAAAAATTACTTGTCAAACGAAGCCTTGGCGAAGTTTGATTTTCCTTCCGACCAGGCCATTCATTTTAATCACGAACCGCAGCCCGCATTCAATAAAAATTTTAATCTTCTTTCCGAAAATTTTATTTCAAACCAGAATAAAAAATACCAGAACATTATTTTTTCTGATACCGCAAAACAAATTGAGCGTATCTATGCCATTTTTGACGACATTCATTTCAAATCGAACCAGGCCGTAAAAAAAATTGAGTTTACTCCTATTCTCCTTTCACTTCACGAGGGGTTTATTGACCACGATTTAAAGCTTGCCTGTTATACCGATCACCAGGTGTTCGACCGCTATCACCGCTTCCGCCTGCGAAAAAATTATAGCCGGAACGAAGCATTAACATTAAAAGAAATTTACAGCCTTAAGCCCGGTGATTTTATTACCCATATTGACCATGGTGTAGGCCGGTTTGGCGGGCTGGAAAAAATGGAAGTGAACGGCAAGCAGCAGGAAGCCATTCGTTTGGTGTACAAAGACCTCGATATTCTTTATATCAGCATTCATTCGCTGCACCGCATTGCGCGTTACACCGGCAAAGAAGGAACCATGCCTGCGTTGAACAAGCTGGGCTCTGCCGCATGGGCAACACTCAAGCAAAAAACAAAAAAGCGGGTAAAGGATATTGCAAAAGATTTGATTGAGTTGTACGCAAAGCGAAAAGCACAACAGGGATTTGCGTTTGCTCCCGATACTTATTTGCAAAACGAATTAGAAGCATCGTTCATTTACGAAGATACTCCCGACCAGATAAAATCAACACGCGATGTAAAAAAAGATATGGAGAATATCACACCCATGGACCGGTTGATTTGCGGAGATGTGGGTTTCGGGAAAACCGAAATTGCCATCCGTGCCGCGTTTAAAGCAGTGGCAGATAATAGACAAGTTGCCATGCTGGTTCCTACAACCATTCTTGCTTTGCAGCATTTCCGGACGTTTAAGGAACGGCTCAAAGATTTTCCATGCAACATTGATTACATCAACCGCTTCAAAAGTTCGGCACAGCAAAAAGAGGCTATTCGAAATTTAACGGATGGAAAAACCGATATTATCATCGGGACTCACCGCCTCATCAGTAAAGATGTACAGTTTAAAAATCTTGGCTTGCTCATTATTGACGAAGAACAAAAATTCGGTGTGGCATCCAAAGAGAAAATCAAATCCATAAAAATAAATGTGGATACGCTTACACTAACGGCTACCCCTATTCCACGAACATTGCAGTTTTCACTGATGGGCGCACGCGACCTTTCCATCATTAACACGGCACCTCCAAACCGTTATCCCGTAACTACCGAAGTGCATCCGTTTAACGATACATTAATAAAAGAAGCTGTTGAATACGAAGTTTCGCGTGGCGGACAGGTTTTCTTTATTCACAACCGCGTACAGAATATTCATGAAATGGCTGAAATGATAAAAAAACTTTGCCCCGGTGTAAACGTGAAGGTCGGGCACGGGCAGATGGATGGTGAGCAGCTTGAAGAAGTGATGATGTCATTTATTGATGGCATAGCCGATGTGCTGGTATCAACCACCATTGTTGAGTCGGGGCTGGATATTGCCAACGCCAATACCATTATCATCAACCAGGCGCAGAATTTCGGCCTGAGCGATTTGCACCAGATGCGCGGGCGCGTGGGCCGTTCAAACAAAAAAGCATTTTGTTATTTGCTCACCCCGCCACTAACGGTGCTCACACCCGAAGCACGCCAGCGGTTAAAAGCCATTGAAGAATTTTCGGAATTGGGAAGCGGGTTCAGCGTGGCTATGCGCGATTTGGATATACGCGGTGCGGGAAATCTTTTGGGAGGCGAACAAAGCGGTTTTATTTCGGAAATAGGCTTTGAGATGTATCATAAAATCCTGGATGAAGCCATCCGTGAACTAAAAGAAACCGATTTTAAAGATTTGTTTCCGGCCGATGAACAAAATAAATTTGTAAGCGATTGCCAGGTGGATACCGACCTCGAAATTCTTATCCCCGATGATTACGTTGAAAATATAACCGAAAGGCTCAGCCTCTACAAAGACCTGGATGATATTGAACAGGAGGAAAAATTAGTTGAGTTTGAAGCGCAACTGCGCGACCGTTTTGGTCCTGTGCCACAGCAAGTTGTTGAGCTGATGAATACTGTGCGCCTGAGGTGGAAAGCAAAAGCTTTAGGTTTTGAAAAATTAATATTAAAAAACAATTCAATGAAAGGATATTTTGCCGGTCATGCGGATGTTTCATTTTTTAATTCCCCGGTTTTTACTTCGATATTAAATTATGTTCAATCGCACCCCGATAAATGTAAAATACGGGACGACAAGGGAAAACCCACGCTTACATTTATGAAAGTTGCTTCCGTAAGTGAAGCAAATGAGTTGCTGGGGAATTTGACGGCTGTGGCGGTATAGTTTATGTATTTAATCCTCCGAGGTTTTAAAAACCTCGGAGGATTTGAGGTAAACGCATTTTGAAAAATTTCAGAGAAGCATACGGCTGTGCTTCTCTGATTTTTTTTGGTGGTTTGGGTAAGAAAAATTACTTTCGTTGAGGAATTAAAGTGATGGCAGTAAGGAAAATCAGAAAACGAACAACGCTTAAATTAACTGCAGCGTCTTTAAGTTTATTCATTTGGATTATTATTTCCTTCAGACTAAAATTTGAAAACATAATCACGATGTTAATATTCATTATGGTTGGATTATATTTATTGACTTACTGGATTGCCAGGGTAAAATGGCATATCAATCTTCTGACTTCTTTTCTGACAATTATTCTGGGTGCATGCAGCTACTATATAATTGAATTTATACTGATAATACCGTCAAAGGAGGAAGGGTTTGAGATCAGACCAATTTTTAGCAAGGTATTTGATTTTCTGGTTAAAGTTTTTGATTTTAAAACATGGTATGATATAGAGGATTTTATTTTGTTTGTTAAAATAATTGTTTTTATTTTGATTTTTATAGCAGTCCAAAAAAAAATAATTCCTCACTCATCCTAGTCTGACGGGAAATCTTGCGCGAAGTGACGAGGATGAAAATAAAATTATGCAGTACATCGTTGTGCCACACACAATCAACAACAATCTTCAAAGATTAATTTGAAAATATCAAATTTCATATTTTTTATACTAGCTCCAATTATTTCTATTGCGCAAGCCGACATAAGTCAATCTGCAATTTTTAATAAACAAGAATTTACTGAATGGTCTAAAGACTCAATTGAGAAATTTTTATCTGAGAAATGGATTCATATTGGAGCTTACGAAAACCATGGTATTATACCTGATACTGTTGGTTGGACTTATTCAAATAATATTCGTGATACTATCGTAGTTACACCTGAAGGGAAATTCTTATTACATGATAAAATAATAACAAAACAGCGTGAAACCCCAATTCTTGAACTTAATTTTTATGAGGGAGAATCTTTTTATTATGAAACTGAATGTTGGGGGCCCAATTTTGACACATGCTTTGTTACACATCATAGCAACCCGTTATCATTAATTATTAAAAACAAAAAATTCTATTTTGAAAATTGGGAAATTTCTGAGGAAGTAAAGATTATGTATTTAAATGCTGACATTATTACCATAAATAAGTCTGTTTATATCAGATGCAGTAAAGCAAAGAATTATAATATTCTAGGCGAGTAGCTGGAATCTGATTTCACCTGACGGGTATCGGGTATCATATTTTCTTCAGCTTCCACCTGCCTCTTTTAAAAATAATAAGCGCTGCTATGGTAAGTGATGATTCGGAAATAACAATAGCCCAGAAAACTCCTGAGGCTCCAAACGAAAATGTATTAGCGAGTAAATAAGCAAGCGGTATTTGCACCACCCAGAATCCGAAAAAATTTAAAATGGTAGGCGTGCGGGTATCGCCTGCACCGTTAAACGATTGGGCGATGATCATTCCATACGAATAAAAAATATAGCCGAGGCTGATGATGGTTAAGCAATTGGCGGCATAGCTGATTACTTCGGGCACACCGGTAAAAAACGAAACAATACTTTTTGAAAACAGCAGGAAAACTATCATAACAGTTCCCATAAAAATCATATTAAAAAATCCGGTTCGCCAAACCGCTTTTTCGGCACGGGCGGGTTGCTGCGCGCCAAGGTTTTGTCCTACCATAGTTGCAGCGGCATTTGCCATTCCCCATGCAGGAAGAATTGTAAAAACAATTACGCGGATTGCAATGGTATAGCCTGCTAAAGCTACACTCCCGAATTGCGATATAATGCGCATCATAAAAATCCAGCTGGCCGAAGCGATAATAAACTGCCCGGTTCCGCCTGCCGAAACACTGATGATACTTTTGATAATGCTCCAGTCAACATGCCAGTTATCAGCATGAATTTTTATCAATCCTTTTCCTTTAAATAAATGATACAGCTGGTAGATGACTCCCGCGCCTCTGCCGATTGTAGTGGCAACAGCAGCGCCTTCCACACCTAATTCGGGAAACGGGCCTATTCCGAAAATAAATAACGGGTCGAGAATGATATTAATAATGTTAGCAAGCCAAAGCGACCGCATGGCAAGCGCAGCATTTCCCGCACCGCGAAAAATTCCATTAATGAGAAACAGCAGCATGATTACAAAATTTCCACCCAGCATAATTTTTGTAAATCCTCTCCCCTCTGTAATCACTTCTTCAGGAGTGCCCATCAAACGTAAAATTTCTTCTGAATAAAATATTCCTGTTACACTGATAAGCACTGCAATGCTTACCGCAACATAAATGGACTGAACAGCGGCTACGGCTGCCGCCTCCGTATTTTTTTCGCCCACCCTGCGGGCTACTATAGCAGTTACTCCCATTGCAAGCCCCCATCCCAGGGAATACACAATGGTTAATAACGATTCGGTTATTCCCACTACAGCAACCGCGTTTACACCCACCCTGCTCACAAAAAAAATATCTACCACGGCAAAAAGCGATTCCATCATCATTTCCAAAATCATAGGAACAGCCAGTAAAACAATAACGCGGTCAATGGGACCGCCTGTAATGTCAGCCTGCTCACCTTTAACAGCCCTTATAAGCAACGAAATTAACGCGGATATTTTTTTTGAAAAAGGCATGGCAGGTTGCTGTGGTTAACTACTTATCTATTATAACAGATTGTATATGTCAAAAGAAAATTCAGCACAACCGGGTACCGCCTTATACGCGTTGTTTTTTAAAGAAGCCGACCAGGATGCATTTGATGATGACGAGAAAGCGGACTGAAAAAACAGCAAGAGGATAGTTATTGATGAACTTGACTAAGTACCGGAAGCTTCTTTTTCTTTCGCCAACCAAAGCAAGATGCAATGATATGTAGCTGTCGGCAAACGCATCAATTTTAAGAAAGTGTTTTCCAAACCGTTTTTGAACAACCGGGTCTTTAAAAGCATATTCAAGTGACAATTCTTTTCGTAAAACCAAATTTTGTTCCTGGACATGAGAAAAGACAACACTCCGGCTTTCGTGATTAAACATACGGGTGCTAATGCGGTTATCTGCTTTGATTCCATAATTGGCAAGCACCCTGAACCATAATTCCCAATCTTCGCTGCCTGAAATATTACGGTCTTCATTAAAGAGGCAGATGCGGCTTACATCGGAACGTAAAAAACACCCCGCACAACTTAGTGTGTTTCCACGAATCAGGATAGTAATATCATCGTTTTTCAGGTTATCAATTTTATATAAAACTTTATTGTTGTGGTTTACGATTTCATACCCCAGGTGCAAAAAAGGCGGACGCTTGTATTTGTTAATGCTTTCAACAGCATGCTGAAAATGATCGGGGAGCAATATATCGTCTGAATCGAGGAAGGTTACGTAATCGCCCTTTGAATGCAGGGTGCCGACATTCCTTGCATGCCCGCGTTCGGCATTTTGAATTTTATAATACTGAATTTTGCTGCTGTTTAAATTACGCACCATTTCTTCGGTGTTATCGGTGCTCCCGTCATCAATTATAATCATTTCAAAATTTTGATACGTTTGATCCAAAACAGATTGCATTGCTTTATGAACAAACAATGCCCTATTATATGTAGGGATTACAATTGAAAAAAAAATACTATCGCGCATGCATTGATTTGATAAAACTACAGGGCATCCTGCGTTTTTCTCAATATAAAAATTATTCCGGTTATTTTATTTCTGGCTTTTAAATCGCAGTTTTATTTAACTAAGATGACTGAGATGTGAACAGTATATTGGTTTTATGTCAACAAATTGGAAATTTTTTCATCAAAAATAAATTATTTTTTCATACTGATTCAAATAAATACCATGTAGACTATATGAAATGGAGAGTACCAGCACAAAGTTAATTGTCAAACAAATTTTTTTCTTCTTTTTCATACCCTTCATCGATTGTTAAATTTTTTTGCATGGCTGCAGCCACAGCCAATACATCGCAGCGTTCGTTATAGGGATGGTTGTTATGCCCTTTTATCCAATGAAATTTTATGTGCTGCGCTTTTCCAATTTCATGATAGCGTAACCAAAGGTCTTTATTCTTTTTCTTTTTAAATCCATTTCTTAACCACTCTTTAAGCCACCCTTTTTCAACTGTATCAACTACGTATTTTGAATCGGAGTAGATGTTTACAGCTAATCCTTTTTTCTTTAACGCTTCCAGGCCTGCAATCACACTCATCAGTTCCATACGGTTGTTGGTAGTGAGGCGAAAGCCCTGCGCAATTTCTTTGTGATGCTTTCCCGAAATTAAAATAGTTCCGTAACCACCCGGACCGGGGTTGCCGCGTGATGAGCCGTCAGTGTAGATGGTAACGGAGTTCAAAATTCAAAAGTTAAATTTCAACATCAAATTCCAATATTGCTCCGGAAAAGCTTAACCGCAATGGCGAGCAAAATAAATCCAAATACTTTTCGCATTACTCCGATGCCTGTTGGTCCTAAAAGTTTTTCGAGGAAGCCGAGATTCTTGAGGCACAGATACACAAAAATGAGGTTTAAGATGATTCCGATGATGATTTCAAAAGCGGCATATTCTGACCGTAATGATAATAACGTAGTCATGGTTCCTGCTCCTGCAATTAAAGGAAATGCAATGGGAACAATGGATGCGGTTTCGGGCAATTCATCTTTGCTAAATTTAATTCCAAGGATCATTTCGAGCGAAATAAAAAATAATACTAATGCACCAGCAATTGCAAACGATGAAATATCAAGACCTATGATTTTTAAAATATTTTCACCAAGAAATAAAAAAAGCAGCATGATAAGCAATGAGGTAAGAGTAGCCTTTTCAGGATGAATGCTGCCCGTTTTTCTTCTTATGTCAATAATAATGGGAATGGAACCAATGATATCAATTACCGCAAACAGGATCATTGAAATGGTCAGGATGTTTTTAAAATTCATGCTGCAAGCGTATTTTTTGCCTCCTGTTTTTGTTACCGGTTACTTCAATTTAAAACCCTCCATAAACTTAGTAGTGTAATTTCCCAAACGGAAATCTTTATTCTGCATCAGCTGCTGGTGAAAAGGAAGTGTGGTCTTTATGCCTTCGATAATATACTCGCTTAAGGCGCGCTCCATAGTATTAATTGCCTCTTCACGTGTTTGCGCCATAGTTATAAGCTTTGCAATCATCGAATCGTAATTTGGCGGAATGGTATAGCCGGCATAAATGTGCGAGTCAACCCGAACACCATGTCCACCGGGTACATGCAGGTTAGTTATTTTGCCTGGCGAGGGGCGAAAATTATTATACGGGTCTTCGGCATTTATACGGCATTCAATAGCGTGCATTTGCGGAAAATAATTTTTGCCCGAAATTTTTTCGCCCGCAGCAATTTTAATTTGTTCTTTTATAAGGTCGTAATTAATTACCTCCTCGGTAATGGGATGTTCAACCTGTATACGGGTATTCATTTCCATAAAATAAAAATCGCGGTTTTTGTCAACCAGGAATTCAACCGTACCCACACCCTCATACTTAACAGCTTTTGCAGCTTTGATGGCTGCCTCGCCCATTTTCTTCCGGAGCTTATCGGTCATAAATGGCGAAGGAGTTTCTTCAATCAGTTTCTGATGCCTTCGTTGTATGGAACAATCTCGTTCGCTCAAATGGCAGGCTTTTCCGTATTGGTCGCCCGCAATCTGAATTTCGATATGGCGGGGTTCTTCTACATATTTTTCAAGATACATGCCATCATTTCCAAATGCGGCACCTGCTTCAGCTTTTGCAGAGTTCCATGCATTTTCCAGCTCATCGGGCTTCCAGACAATGCGCATTCCCCTCCCGCCTCCTCCTGCAGTTGCTTTTAATATAACCGGGTACTCTATTTTCTTTGCAATCTTTAATCCGTGCTGCACACTTTCAAGCAAACCATCGGAACCGGGAATAGTGGGAACTCCGGCTTTTTTCATGGTATCTTTTGCATTCGATTTATCGCCCATGCCGTCAATCTGCGAAGGAGTGGCGCCAATAAATTTTATTTTATGTTCGGCACAGATGGCAGAGAATTTTGCATTCTCCGAAAGAAAACCATAACCGGGATGGATAGCATCGGAATTGGTGATTTCGGCTGCTGAAATAATAGATGGAATATTCAAATAAGAATCTTTGCTTGGCGGAGGGCCAATGCAAACCGCTTCATCGGCAAAGCGAACATGCAGGCTTTCTTTATCGGCAGTTGAATAAACAGCTACAGTATGAATGCCCATTTCTTTGCATGTACGGATAATTCGCAGTGCAATTTCACCCCGGTTGGCTATGAGTATCTTCTTGAACATTGATTTTGAATACTAAAGTTAAAGTTTAAAGTACAAGATTCAAAGTTCAAGGTTTGTTTAGAAGTTACATTGAACGTTGAACATCGAACCCTTGAATAATTTTAGCTGGGTTCTACCAAAAATAACGGCTGGTCGTACTCGACAGGTGTTGCATTATCAACCAGAACTTTTACAATCTTACCGCTCACATCACATTCAATTTCGTTGAACAACTTCATGGCTTCGATAATACAAATTGCTTTTCCGGGCTTTACTTCATCACCAACGTTTACAAAATTCGGTTTATCGGGACCGGGGGTACGGTAAAAAGTGCCAATCATCGGTGATTTTATGACATGCAGTTTTAATTCATCTGCTGGTTTAGGAGCTTCGGTTTTTGGTGGCGCAGTTTCAGTTTTTGGCGGGGCAGCAACAGCAGCAGCAGGTAATGCTACGGGCAAAACAGCATGCGGAGCAGTAACATGGGTTAGGATTGGCTCGGAATGCTTTGGCTCGTTC
>JBIOHJ010000018.1:0-32030 GCA_044448905.1 Bacteroidia bacterium
GCGGAGTGGTAGCAGCTATGCTTGGTACGGTAGCCGTGCTTTCGGCACTCGGAATCCGTTATCCCCTTAAAATGATTCCTGTTCTTTTCTTTGAGCTGGTATGGAAATCAATCTGGCTGCTTGCTTTTGCTCTGCCGCTATGGAGGAGCGGGCAAATGGATGCCGACACCATGGAATCAGTTAAAGAATGCCTGCCGGGAGTGGTAATCACTCTTCTTGTTTTACCCTGGAAATATGTATGGTCGCACTATGCAGTGATGCCGGGAGACAGATGGAAAAAGTAAAACAAAATTCCCGCTCCTTTTCAAGTCATGGTATAACAAGCTTCCTTGTAACAGAAGCGTTGCCGGCTGTTAATCTTGCAAAATAAATTCCACACGGCAGAGAAGAAGCATCATAAATAAATTCAGCCGGGTTACGTGCATCTATGAACCTCTTTCCGGCTACTTTGCTGCCCGTAATATCCAATATTTCAAAATTTAAACTTTTGAAGAAGTTACTGAAAATTAATTTTACCTGCCCCGTTGCCGCATTATAACTCACACCAAACGAATTTTCATTATCTGCGTCCGGCAACCCTGTTACATCCACTGAGAGTTGCACTTCATCCACAGCAACGGAAGGATCGCTCCCGACTCCATCTGAATTATTCTTCCAGTGAAAACCGATTTGTAAAGTTGTCGCATTATTGCATGCCGCGGGAAGTGTATCTGTAAAGGCAGTCCACAGGCCCTGGCCGCCACCGCACGTATTAGCTGTTTTTGCAGTATTTGCTAAAAGGTTCCATGTTGTTCCACCGTCAAGGCTGTATTCAACTGTTGCATCATCAAGAGTATTCTGGCCGCGCTCTATATATTTAAACGATAAAATAATATTGGAGTAAGCGCCTGCATTAATTACCGGTGAAACTGCAATTTTATCCGATTTTGGATTTTGCCCCCCGAAGGTGGGTCCCGCATTGTAAGCTGCGCCACAATCGCCCGCAGGGCATACCAGGCAGAGGGTGCAGGGAACATTTCCTACGTGCAGTGTGGCATTGTTGCCGCAGCCCGCACCGCAGGCTCCCACTGCCTGTCCGTTTTCCGCGCAGGATACAAACCACTCATTTGCCACATTGCCTGGAGCCGTTACATCTGTTACTGTCCATGCACCATTTACACCTATGTACGATGATGCAGTACAATTGGTGGTGCATCCGTTATTAAAATCTTCAGTCCAGAAAGTTTGTACCTGGGCGCCTGCTGTAAACCCGATTAAGAATAAGGAGAATAAGATGGAAACTTTTTGCATAGTTTTTATTTTTTTAATTTCCGAAAGTTAGTGATAAAAATGAAAATACAAAAGTGCGTCACATTCATTGCATTGATCTTTGCGTAATTTCAATAATTAATTTATTATTGTGCTCACGGTTTAATAAATAAATCATGGAAATAAAAGAACATAAAAAAAATATGCAGTTAGATCGTATTATTCTTTTCAGCGATGCGGTATTTGCTATAGCCATTACGTTACTCGTTATTGAACTACGACTGCCTGAACTGGATGAAATAAGCAACCGCGCATTGGGTAATGCTTTGCTTCACACCATTCCTCATTTTTTCAGCTTCCTCCTGAGCTTTATGATTATAGGAATATATTGGGTGGCGCATCATAAAATGTTCAGCTACGTGGTTAATTACGATGCCCGCCTGATGTGGCTCAATTTGCTTTTACTTTTTTTTATAGCCCTTATGCCGTTTAGTTCTAATGTGTATGGTGTGCACACTCCGCTTAACGTTGCGTTTATGCTGTATGTATTTAATATTTTAATGTTGGGGATTTTCATTTTCCTGCTCTACAGTTACATCAGCAAGCCTGGCAAAAACCTGAGTTACGGTCTTGAAAACCCCCGGCTGGTGGCTTATTACAGAACACGTTCATTGGCTGTGCCTGCGTGCTTCATGACCGGTGTAATCATTGCATTGATTTCTTCCTCGCCCGTTGCAATTATACTCAGCCGGTCATCGCCCCTTTTAATCTTTCCCGTATTCAGTATGATACGCAAAAAATATGCTGATGTGATTTCATAATTGATAATGATCTATTCAATTATTATCGGTATCAAACTTTTTTGTGCTTTCAGGGTCTCCCCGTTTTTCACGGGAGAGTCTCAAATAATTTATGCTGTTTACTTATTTCACTTATCAATCCCGGTATTTATCGGGAGCGAAGCCCCGGGCAAGTCTTTGTAATTGGCAGAGTGGTGAAATAAATTATTTTTGACTTAATGAAATTCCGGGAAAGAATTTTTAAATATATTTAATGCTTTAAATAATTATAATAAATCATCAAATGACAGGTAGAAAAAAAATACAGCTGCGGCAGCTTCTTGCCCTCGTGATTGCATGGCAGGTGGCGGCTATACTGGTTTCGGTATATGATCATTTTGTAATACATGCAAATTTTGTATCTATTCATGAAGAGTCTTATTCATTCCCTGTTTATCTTATATTTAACATGGTGGCTGCCCTGTTAGGCGGTTTATTGGCAGGTCCGCTCATTATCTTCTGGGTAAATGAAAAGTTTTTAAATAAGCCTTACGGGACGTCCATTCTTCTCGTTGTATTTTTTTTCCTGACTATAACCATATTTCTCATTTTGCTGATGGGATTATTTTACACTTCCTATACCACGGGTATTTCCATAGGTGAGAAGGGATTTTGGGAGCACTACAATCCATATATATTTAATCTCTTTCAATTAAAAAAACTTTTGGTCTGGTCGGTTATTGTGTCGCTTACGCAATTGGGGTTGCAGATGGACAGGAAATTCAGCCACGGTGTTTTATGGAAAATAATTTTGGGCAAATACCATTTACCAAAAGAAGAAAGCCGCATTTTTATGTTTGCAGATTTGTAGGGTTCCACCACCATAGCGGAAGCTATCGGTGATGAGAAATATCATTTGCTGCTTCGCGATTTTTTTTCTGACGTTACCAATGCTATAATTAACAATCACGGGAGCATCTATCAATATGTAGGAGACCAGGTTATTGTTTCATGGAAAATTGAAATGAACGATACAAATAATCGTTGCGTGCAATGCTTTTTCGATATGAAAAAAAGCATTGAGGATAAAAAGGAAACATATATGAAAAATTACGGGCTTGTCCCTGATTTTAAGGCAGGCATTCATTCAGGTAATGTAATAGCGGGAGAAATAGGAATAATAAAACGCGATATAACCTACTCCGGTGATGTCTTAAATACAACTTCGCGCATACAGGGTAAATGCGGGGAGATGGATGTAGATCTGATCGCTTCAGATGACTTGCTGACATTAGTGACTCTTCAACCGGACTTTATTTCCAAATACATGGGTTGCATAAAACTTAAAGGAAAGAAAAAAGAAATCGGGTTAAATGCAATTTTTGTTCCGGTAGCAACTTATTGACATTACAGAAATAATTAATAAAACCTTTTCCTGAACGCGTAATTTCATTTGTGGCACAAAGTTTTAATTGAACCAGGAAAAACTAATGTTATGTTAAAATGGTCAGCAACATTCCTTATTATAGCCATTGTAGCGGCTATATTCGGATTTACCGGGATTGCTTCCGGTGCAGCAGCAATCGCTAAAGTGTTATTCTTTATTTTTATTGCTTTATTTCTTATAGCCATCATTATCGGTGGAAAGATATTCAGCAGGAAATAAACAGTACCACTGAAACAGATTTATTTTCCCGTTGGACATGGGTTCCTTCGCGGTCTTATTGATTTTGAATTTTTTTAAAAAAGTAGTTTCACAGTCTCTCGTTTTTTATGAGGACTATGAAGCGGACTATCACGCACACTCCCTGTCGAGCACCTCAATTGTTTTGTTATAATAATCGCGTGCTTCTTCCACAGTTTCGCCAATACAAAGCATGCCGAGCTTGCCGTATTCGGACAGCGCTCCTATCATGTGAAACATAACGCCCGCCTGTTTGGCCCCGTCATACAGTATTTTGTTGTACATGGCAATGTCAATAAGGTCATGGGGGGTAAGCCCTTTATATTTTTCGTCCACGAGGTTGTCGGTAGTAAAATAGCATCGCACCTGCCCGTTAGGCATGGTGTATGTTCCGTTCTTCCAATTATACATTCCGCTCGTTAAAAACTGGAGCATAATAAACGGATGAGTGGTGCCGCCTTTGCGAAGGTTTATTTCAATGGCGTAATGATGCCATCCTTCGGGCTGCTTCACCGAAATAAAATCAATGGCAAACCTGCCCAGCACTCCATGCTTCTGTAATTCTTTCGCTACGAGCATTCCAATCTCGCCAATCTCCACGCAGTATTGCTTATTTGCCGGGAAAGTGGCGCCAATATAAACCTGCCCGCTTTCGCCTCCCAGCATCTGGTCGTGGGTGGAAAGAACTTCGGGTTCGCCATGCGGGTTAATCCGGCATTGCACGGATGGAGATTCAATAATTTCCCCGGGTACAAACTCTTCCACAATTCCGCCCAGGCTGCAATACTTTTCAATAAATCTCTCATAGTCAATGTCGGATGCAACCACCTTTAAATGTTCCTTCAGCGTGCGGGAAATGGTTTCTGCTAAGTTTTTATCGGAAGCATTTAAATCTTTATAGTAATAAATGGCATTGCCATCGCCCGAAAAACCGTCATTCATTTTAACAACTGCTTTTTTCAAAGACGGGTTGGCGGTCTTGAGCTGCGCGAGCGCATTTGCAATTTCTTTTTCATTCTTCAGGTTTTCAAAACCGGCAGGTAATCTTATTTCGAGTTTCTTGAATAGTTCGCGGCATCCTGATTTGGTGCCGAGGTACCATAAATCGGGATTGCAGCCGAAAATCGGGATGTCGAGTTCCAGTGCAAGCTGCTTTTCATAATCCGTCACATTAAAAGTGGCAATGTGTGCAAGGTCAATATATTTAATTTCGTCCTTGATGCGTTTGATTAACCGGGGGCGTTCAAGAATTTTTTCGGTAAGCGATTTGTCTGACGAATCATAACAGCTCAGCAATTTCAGCCGCTGGTAGGCATGGTAACCCGTTATACCGGGAAGCAGGTGCAGGTAGTAATCAATAATGGTGCTGTCAATGGGCATGCTGGTTACATACACCAGTCGTGTTCGCGGCATGCGAAGCAGCAGCAGCATGCACAGCATCCGCTCTTCATAGTGCACCACGCCTTTCACACTTTGGAGGATTTTACGATCGAGCGTCAGGCTCGGAATAATTACAACTGTTTTCTCGGCAAGGTCATTTAAAAAAATTTCGGGATATTTATCATTGAATCGCTGTTGTAATAAATTATACGCTTCATTCGCTGATGCAGTACCGTTAGTTCCGGGAAGAGACACTGGCTTAATGCTCATAAAATCATATAAAATTGATGAGTGCAAATTAAAAACTTTTGGGTTGTGCAGCCAAATTAAAAAATACGATCTGTTTATTTCACCTCAGGCCACGCAGCTCCTGGCAGGTTACAGAATAAAATTTTATTAATTTGTAACTAGTAACTGAAATGAATTAATTTTAGCAAAACTGCAAATGATTAAGCGAAGCTATTATATAGTGAATGGAATAACGTGGTATCGTATTATTGCCGCTCCCATTTTAATAATACTCGTATTGACTAATCAGCCTGAGCTTTTCAAATGGCTGTTGGCTGTCAGCTTCTTTACTGATGCAGTTGACGGTTATCTTGCACGTAAATATAAAGTAACGAGCAGGTTTGGTTCGCGGCTCGATTCTATTGGTGATGACCTCACCATAGCAGCAGCCATTGTTGGTTTATTTATATTGAAACTTGAATTCATTCGCAGTGAAATTGTTCTTGTCGGCATATTGCTGGTTCTGTTCATTGTTCAGAATATTCTTGCATACAGCCGTTATCATAAACAAACCAGCTTTCATACGTATACAGCAAAAACGGCAGCAATACTCCAGGGGATATTTATGATCCTTGTTTTTTTTCTTCCAAACCCCGTTTTGGTTTTATTTTATGTTGCAGCCACTGTTACGATATTGGATCTTATCGAAGAAATTATACTGATAACAATTCTTCCCAGATGGGAGACCAATGTAAAGGGGTTGTACTGGGTATTAAAAAGAAAAAATAAATGAAACGCAGCTTTGAGCCAATGTTCGTGAGGATGTATTGCATTTTTAATAATACTCTAAAAAATAAGCCCCCGCAAATGCGGAGGCTATGTATTGTTGTACTGAAACTAATTTTATTTCAGCGTTCCTTCTTTAGCATCGTTAACCATTTTTTCATTGGCAACGATAGTAATTTCCACGCGCCTGTTCTGTGTTCTGCCTGCATCGGTTGTGTTATCAGCAACGGGTTGATTTGCGCCATTACCAACGGTAGTCATCCGGTCACGTGAAACACCTTTTGAAGTAAGAAAATTAGAAACACTTTCGGCACGCCTTTCCGATAAAGGCTGGTTGATGGCATCGGTACCTGTATTATCGGTGTGTCCTGAAACTACAATTTTTGTTTCAGGATTATTTTGAAGCGACTGCGCAAACTTGTTAAGCGCATCCTGCGACTGATAACTGAGCACACTCGAATTGGTTTCGAACAATATGCCCGATTCGAAGGTTACTTTCAATGCTTCCCCGTTGTTTATGGTCTCCACCTTGGCTTCTTCTATTTCTTCCAGCTCCTTTTTTTGTTTATCCATCTTATGCCCGATTAAACCACCGGCAACTCCGCCTACTACACCACCAATGACAGCACCTGCGGCAGTATTTCCTGCCGCATGACCAATCACACCACCTGCAACGGCTCCCGAAGTTGCACCAATTGCTACCCCTTTATCCTGGTTGCTCACTTTCTTTGTCGCTTCGCACGACAGAAGCAGCGAAGCTATTAGCGCAAACGCCAATAAATTTTTAAGATTTTTCATTTTGATTTTTGTTTTTAAAGTTTATATATATATCTAAAAAACATGCCATAAGTCATGTGGCACAACTTTTTAATAAGTTTCTTCAGAAAAAATTAATATTGATAAAAAATAAATAAAATGGGAAATCTACTTTATGTAATTGCAGTAATTCTTATAATAGGATGGCTATTGGGTTTAACGCTTCACATTGCCGGAGGGCTGATTCATTTATTACTCGTTATTGCCATCATAGCAATATTAGTACGAGTTATTCAGGGCAGGAAACCTCTTTGAGAAAGATATTACAAATAATACTTTTTTAAAAGAGTAGAAAAATTCTGATTCCGGGTAATTTTTAATCTTTAATCCTTTCGTCTCCGTCAGGCCTCAAATGCATATGTTTGATATAACTTTCAGTTTTCATAACCAAATCCTCCACTGAAAAATTAAGTTTATGAAACTATATATAAGAAACATGGCATGTGAAAGCTGCAAGGTGGTAGTTAAAGAAGCTTTGACAAAATTAAACCTTCATCCTGTAAGAGTGGAATTGGGCGAAGCGGATATAAAAGAAAATATTAAAGACGGGCAAAAGCAAAAGCTTAATAATGAAATAAAAAAAGCCGGGCTGGAAGTTGTGGAAAGCAATGACGGAATTATTATTGAAAGAATAAGAAAGTGCATTATTGAGTATGTGAGCGCAGCACGGAAACCAAAGGTTAATTTTTCTGACTACCTGAGCAAAAAGCTTAAGTACGATTATAATTACCTGTCGAACATGTTTTCTGAGATAGAGGCCTGCACGATCACCCATTACATGAATTCCGTTAAAATGGAACGCATTAGGGAAGTGATCATGTTTGAAGATTTAACACTATCACAAATTGCCGAAAAATTTCATTTCAGCAACCCTTCTAATTTTTCAACACAATTTAAAAGAATAACCGGTTTTTCACCGTCTCACTTCGGAAAATTAAAAGAGAAAAGAAGACGTACTATGCAGAGCCTTTCAGGTGGGATTTAGAGGGCTTCTTCTGCTCTAATCAATAAAATAAATAAGTTTTTCTTTAAAATTGATAAGTAAGCCGTCAAACTTTATATTCAATTTTGCAGCCCGTTCAGAGATTAAATGAACAGATTAAGCATCTTCGAATGTATAAATACCAACGAATTTTATTAATTGATGATGATAATGATGACCAGGAGTTTTTTAAGCAGGCACTAAGCGAAATTAATGCTGAACTGGTTTGCACAGTAGCTGAAAATGGGATAGACGGTTTGAAAAAAATAAAAATACCTCCGCCTCCCGATTTAATGTTCCTGGACATAAACATGCCGCTTATGGACGGTTTTCAATACCTTCAGGCAGTGAAGCGGGAACACGATTATAAAAACATACCTGTTGTTATGTTTACCACATCGGGCAGCTTTAATGACCGGGAAAAAGCAAAACAATTAGGAGCCGCCAGGTACATTATCAAACCCAATAGTTTTCAAAATCTTAAAAAGGTGTTAACAGAAGTTCTTATCGCTGGTTTGACCTGATATCGGTTTTGATTTGTTTAAATTTTTCTCCCTTCTGCCAGTGAATCATTCCTTTTCCATTTCGTTCTCAATCGTGCCGGCTAATATGCAAGAGACGAGGATTTTTTTCTCTCGCTCCGCAGGATTTGTAATTTTGAAGCTTAGAAAAATATAATAAAATGATAGCAATCATAATAGGCATATGCCTGATCGCAATGGTTATAATTATTGCATCGAAAAACAAGAAGAAATAAAAACTTGTTTCTCATGTCAGGCTTCACAGCCGCACCAGGCCTCAGAATAGAATTTAAACTTACAGGAAGGCCAAGAGTAATTTCGTTTCATTTTCTGTCTTCATGAAATATTTTTTCACTATAACTAACTTTGCATAAATTAAAATGAGACATGAAACGCAGACAATTCATCAAAGGCTCAGCCATCATAGGAGCTACAGCCATAACACCGAACCTGCTGAAAGATGCATCGGGAATGCTGGAATCGGCAACAGGAAGAAAAGTTTATCGTGTAATAACCGCGAATAAATCACTGGTGGGTACGCTGCCGGTGCTTCGTGCATTTACGGGTGACCACAACGATTATGTTTCACCGTATGTATTCTTTGATGAGTTTGGCCCTGTTAAGGTGAATGCGAATGACAAACCCCTGCGCGTGGATGCGCATCCTCACGCGGGAATTATTCCCACCACTTATTTTCTTGCCGGGAACGGTCACCACAGGGACAGTTTGAATTATGATTTTCAAATTGGCAAGGGCGATTTTATGATGTTTACTTCGGGAAAAGGCGCTATTCACATGGAGGAAACCGGTAAAAAACTATTTGACAATGGCGGCTTGTATCACGGTTTTCAAATCTGGCTCAACATGCCGGCTAAGTATAAGCTCATTAATCCTTCCACCGATGTGCACCGCCCTGATAAGATGGCTGAGATTAATGCAAAAGACTATTCAGCGAAAATTGTTCTTGGCGAACTGTTCGGAGCCAAATCAAAAATTGAAACGCTCTTTCCCGTATTTTATTTTCACATTACCATGAAACCGGGCTGCCGGCTCAGCATACCCGTCAACCCGGTGCACAACGCTTTTGTGTATGTAATTAAAGGGGGCATTGAAACCGAAGGAAGAAAAGAAATCAATGCAAACCAGGTAGCATTGTATGAACGCGGAGGAAGCGATGTGAATTTGTTCAGCGCTGACAATGCAGAAATACTGATGCTGGGAGGTAAGCCTCACAATGAGCCGGTGTATGCTTACGGTCCGTTTGTAATGAACACTGAAGAAGAAATCAGAAAATGCTACAACGATTACCAGTCAGGTAAAATGGGTAACCCGGAGACTGTAAACAGTTCGAGGTAATATTTTTCCTCCTCTGGAATTTTGTCACGTCTCCTGCAATAGAGACACTGTTGTACTTCGTCTCTGTTCTAAATTACCCCTGCTATTTTGTGTCATTGTGAAATAATTTATCCGCTTTATGGAATGGTTTCCATTAATGGGAAAAAAAATTATGGTTTTGTCTTTGCATGCCTCATGAATAAAAAATGGCACACTTATTATTATGATTTTTAAAAACTAACCGCTTAAATAAATATTATGCAACACGATTACCCTAAAGCACACGCAAAGCCTTATGTTTTACTTGCCGAAAATGATGAAGATGATTGTATGTTTTTTAAAGAGGCTTTTAACGAAATAAATTTAAACCTTCATTTATTCATTGTGCATAATGGTATTGAATTGATGAATTATCTTTCGGAGACCATGCGTTTGCTGCCCCAGTTATTGTTCCTTGATTTGAACATGCCTCTCAAAAACGGTTTTGAATGTTTGCATGAGCTGAAAGAAAACAAAAGGCTTAAAGATATTCCTGTAATTGTTTATTCAACTTCAAATTCTTCTGACGATTATGAAAAATGCCGGCAATTAAAAGCTCATTTATATATTTCCAAGCCAAACAGCTTTATAAAGTTAAAAGAGGTGATTCAAAAAGTATTGGTAACAGATTTTGTCAGTCACTTGACGGAAGAGCCAAAAGAACATTTTTTAGTTTTTTCAGAAGACTGACACGAGATTTTAACCGGTGAACTACCTCTTGGTCTCCACCTTCTGACAAGAATCGCTCTTCTTAATAATACTCTTAACATCAGGCAACAGCCGTGGCTTTCGGTTTTCGTTTTAATATCAGCGCGCTGATAAGCGTGATGACTAAACCAAGGGGAAGAATTTCGGCATACGTTAATAAGATTACAAAAAGCGGGTTCTTATACATTTCTTTATACTTATCCATTTCAGCGACCTTGCTGCTGATTTCGGCAGCACTTGCTCCTGACGTTTTTGCTTCGTTCATAATATGCTCTGAGTATTTATCCATAAAGTCAGGAATAAAACAATAGTACTCGATTAGCCATACCACCACGTACATAGTTGACGCAATAAGCGTAATATAAAAACCTGTTTTAAACGCTTTGCCGAAGGTGATGACCCCGTCATTATATTTATCTCTGAAGTTTTTAATGCCTACAAAAACAAATGAGAAGGCGATGAGCATGGCAGCATAACCCATGATCATGCCGCCTGTAAAGTCAGGGTTATCGTAAAACCTGGCTATTGAAAAAATCATGAAGCCGGAAACAATAATTCCTGCAATCAATCCGAATACGATTACATTTTTTTTCATTTTGTTAAAGTTTTTAGCTGGTTAATGAGGCAGCAAAATAAATGCATGAGTTTGTTTTTCATTCATACTTTCGGGCGATTTTATATAACCGTTACTGATTTTCATACCAAAGTGTGAACCGTTTAAGGAATAAGGGCAAGCCGTTTGGCTTTTTCAATAGCCTGTGTTCTGCGCTTTACTTCAAGTTTTTCGAAAAGCCGCGAAGTATGTGTCTTTATTGTATTGAGCGAAACAAAAAGGCGTTCGCCAATTTCATGGTTGCTCAACCCTTCTGCCATTAATTGCAGCACTTCCAGTTCACGGCTGCTTATGCCAAGCTTATTCAGCTCTTTTTCGTTAATGCTGAAAGTACCGTTATTGTGTATATAAATTTCCTTTTCCACAATAATGGTTTTTACTTTGGGGCGGGTAAGCTTAAGCGCAAGCCATATTCCTAGCGAAGTAAAAATAACTGCAATGGCTCCGATATAAATTTCAAAAGCATGGTCAATAATAATAAAACGAAGTTCAAGCCATTTAAGCAGAAACAATAATATGGCTAAAGAAAATCCGTAAATGAGGACTGTTTTATTTTTTGACAAAAAGCTGCTGATCATTAATTCCTGGTAATGGAAAATAAGGAATCAAATTTAATTACTTTGATTCATACCATTTTCCTGTTGCAATATGTCGCTTTTTCAAATTCGCGGATGTTGATGGAAATAACCGGCACATAATCAAAAATGGATTTTAATTTTTTTATTATAGCTGTATACAAACCGGCCTTCTGTTCTGTAGTTCTGCCTTCCATAATATTTCCAAACACATGAATGAAATCTGCTTTTGTATTTCCAACCGTGTAATGCTTAAATGTCCTTATCCTCACTTTGATATCGCCTTGTGCAAACAGTCCCGTCCGGTCGGTAGTGTCGTGCACTTCTTTCAAAATATCTTCGGCAGGTTTTATAGATAAAACATTTTCGGAACAATCAATTATAAAGTGTGGCATGGTAGCAGTATTTTAGTTGGGTCAAATTTCTGCATTTTCATCGTCTCCACCATTTGCGGGGCTATGAAACCATCGAAGATTTGTCTTGAGGCCATTTCTGTCATCTAAGCCTCCGCGCAAATTCAACAGGCAATTTTAATTATCTTTCCCGCCTGAAAACAAAAGCCGGTATCCTTTATATTTCAATTTCATTCCAATTCTCCTTTGTATAAACCGCCAGGCAACGAATGAATTAAAGAACCTGGTATGAAAACAAAATATTTCATCTTCCTGCTTTTGGTGTTGCCTGCTTTTTCTATGACACAAAATCCGGATGATAAAGACAGAAAGGTTAAACTTGATAGTTTGGAAAGAGCGTTTTTCAGTGCTAAGGAAGACACCACTAAAAGAAACCGGCTGGATGATTTGATGGACTTTTATGCTGCAGATCCAGCAACAAGCCCGGAAGAATCTTTCAGGCAACTTCAATTGCTTGTTCAAAAAAAGGGAGACCCGGAACTAAATTACCTTCTTCTTTTGTATCGTGTTTTTATCACACATACAAATGACAGCATAATTGAAACCCGAAAATATCTCAATGAATTCCTGGAGCAATGTCACTTTCACAATGACAAAACAACACGTTATATAACAGGATTAATGATTTTGTCTAGCACTGAAATTTATGCGGGTAATTATGATGATGCGCTCAGGCTGCTGTTAATTGCTCTGGACTTTGCCCGGGATACTTTAAAAGATAAGGAAATGATTGCCGGCACTTATCTGCAGCTCGGCATATTGTACAATGGGCAGCGTGATACGTTGAAGGCAATTGAGTTTAACAAAAAGGCATTAGAGATAGAAACAGAAATCAACAGTACAGATAACATGGCATCCGTGAGCCATAACCTTGCCATGCAGTACAGTGATTTGGGGCAATATGACAGCGCAAAATTTTATTTCACGGAATCAATCCGGTTGTTTCATATCAACGACAAAGACGCACGATTACGCAAGCCGCTTATTAACCTTGGTGAAGTGTTCAGGATAACCCACGAGTATGACAGCGCAATTTTTTATATGCGAAATGGTATCCGCAATGCTATTGAGGTAAACGATGAAGAATCGCTTGGAGAGGGATACTGGTACATAGCGAAAACTTTTCAGGACATTGGAAAATCAGATAGCGCGAAGAAATATTTTCAACTGGCAAAAGAGAATATTGAAAGACTTCAACCCCAGGCAGGAGGTGTTTTTTTCTATCCTGACCTTGCACGCTTTTATGCCTGGGATGGGGACTACAAATTAGCTTATGAGTTCCTGCAAAAAGCCATGGAAGCAAAAGATTTGGTTTTCAATGCTGAGAACAATAAGGTATTGAAAGAAATGGATGCAAAATACCAGGCTGGAAGGAAAGAGCAGGAAATCTTGAAGCAGGAAGAGCAAATAAAACGCCAGCGGATTTTAAATTACAGCATGATTGCTATTGCCATCTTTTTTCTGCTCCTTATATTTTTTATTTATCGCAGCAATCGCCTGAAACAAAAATCAAACAAATTACTTGCTGTTGCCAAAGAGAAAGCCGAGCAATCAGAAAAGTTCAAGCAGCAGTTTCTCGCCAACATGAGTCATGAAATTCGTACGCCAATGAATGCAGTAATGGGTATGACCAATCTTGTATTGGATACTTCTCTTAACAGCAAACAAAAATTTTACCTTGAGGGAATTAAAAACTCAAGTGAAACACTGTTATACATTATCAACGACATTCTTGACCTTTCAAAGATTGAAGCCGGAAAAATTGAACTGGAAAAAATTGATTTCTCGATTCGTGATATGGCAGAGCAGGTTAAGCAAACTCTCCATCATAAAGCAGAGGAAAAAGGGCTGGAGTTCATCACAGATATTGATTCCAAAATACCCGATGTATTGGTTGGGGACCCGACACGTTTGAACCAGGTGCTTATGAACCTTGCAGGGAATGCCATTAAGTTTACAGAGAAGGGAAGTGTAACCATCGAAATTAAAAAAACATCTTATGAAAACGTTATCCGTTTTTCAATAATAGATACCGGTATAGGTATTCCGCAAGATAAGCTGCAAACAGTGTTTGAAAGTTTCTCACAGGCACATTCATCCGATACTCGCAAATTTGGCGGCACGGGTTTGGGATTAACTATCAGCAGGCAATTAGTGGAGATGATGGGAGGAAAAATTTCCATTGATAGCGAAGAAGGTGCGGGTGCTGCTTTTTCATTTGAAATAAATTGTCCCGTTGGTTCAAAAGAAAGATTGAATGAACAAAAATCATCAGAGCAAATTGATGGAACCATTTTAAATGGTTTGAAAATTTTAGTTGTTGATGATAATGAATACAACCGGGTAGTTGTTCATGACACCTTAATGCCAGGTGTTGAAATTACCCAGGCCGCCAATGGAAAAGAGACTATCGGGCTGATAGCTCAAAAAGATTTTGATGTGATACTGATGGATATTCAAATGCCTTTGATGAATGGTTACGAAGCCACACGACACATCAGGGAAAAATTTGATGCCCCTAAAAATCAAATACCCGTAATTGCCTTAACTGCAAGCGTTGTGCGCAGCGATCTTGACAAATGCCGTACAGCGGGTATGAATGATTATGTTCCCAAGCCATTTAAAGCTTCTCAACTTATATCGGCTATTGCAAAGGCAACAGGGCGGGAATTAAAGTTTGCAGAAAAGAAAAACAATGGAATAATATATGAGCCAGGAAATCATTCACCTGTAACCAATCTTGCGTATCTCACCGGGTTTTGTGAAGGAGATAAAGAACGGATGCGCAAATATGTCAGCATGTTTCTCGATGCCGCACCTTCTCTGGTTGAAAAAATAAATACAGCGCTTGCAAAAAATGATTTTAAAGAAATTGCAAGACAGATTCACAGTTACAAAACAAAATGGATTATGATGGGAATGAAGGAAACAAATAATCTTGCTGTTAAGATTGAACAGCAATGCAGGCTGGAGCCGGAAAGTAAATCTGTGAAAGAAAATACAACAAAACTGCTTGATCAAATACATGAAGCAGTAAATGAGTTAAACAAAGCATGATTCTAAAGCAACTAAACCAGCCTCTGTACTTCTATAGCCTCTTTTATTTTGCCGGATCGAAGGATACGAGGTAGGGGAAATCAAATAATGAAATTCAAATTAAATTTCCGGAATAAACGGGGAGCTGCTTCGAAGTGTTGGAGTCGTAATTCATATCTTTGTCTTAAAATCAAATGACATGAAAAATATTTCAATCCTGCTTTTACTGATTATCAAAATATCGTTCTGCGAGGCACAGTATAGTAAGGAAAAGTTGACCGGCATACTTACCAATGAAAAATCATGGTCGGTAAAAGGAATAAATTCTAACCGTGCAGAAAAATCGTATACTTTTAATAAAGATATGTCGGTTAAAATTGAAAAGCAGGGAGGTGCTGTTGCCGGGGCAGAAAAATGGTCATTAAGCAGTACCGATAATATCAGGTGGTTTATTTCAATTGGTAAGCAGAAATATGAGATGATAGTGAGTTATGACAAAGGCGGGAAACAGTTTATAAAGCTTACCAGCCAGTTAAGTAATAATAAAGCGCCCGTTTATGAGGAGACACTTTTATATCCTGTGAAATAGTTTTTATGCAGAAGTTTGAAAGATTTCTTACCCTGTTCGGACCGCTATTAGGATTTGTGCTCACTGCCGTTGGATTAATCATATCAGCATCACATTTTTCGCAAGAGCAAAAAACCAAGTCAGCACTTGAGTTTAAAAGAGATTTCTGGACCAAGCAGTCTGAAATATACCTGAAAACTGCGCAGGCTATTGGGACCATCTGTGCAGAAATAAGTAAAAGCGATCCTGCTGATTTCGATAAAGAGAATTTTATGAAATCAAAATCAACTTTTGCATCATTGTATTGGGGCGAGATGAATTTTATCCAGGATTCGATAGTTATTTCTGATATGAAATCATTTGATCAGTATATAAAAGATTTTAATCCCCAGGTTACAGATGTTGAATACCGGCAAACTTTAATAAGGCTAGGAAATAAAATCATAGTAACCTGCCGAAATTCGTACATAAAATCTTTTGATAATCTCCAGATAGAATCGTTTGGGGAGGATACGACCACCCTGGTCTCTACAGGCAATTGAACTAAGAGGCAGTCATCTTCAAAATCCTTTTTTCCAAAGATTCCGTTTTCTTTTTAGGCATTAAAATACATCCCCGCGGGTTGATTTTTACTTTAAGGGGACAGACATTGTTATTCTTTGACGATTTTAAAAACTGAATTCATTCCGGGCAATGCAGCAACTTTCAAAAAATAAATACCCGGGCACAGCCGGTTTGTGCTGATATCAAATTGTTTTTCCATTGTGTTGAATGAATCAATTAATCTTCCTGTCAAATCAGTTATTTCGATAGTAGCCCAAACAGGTTCCTGTCCAAAATCAAGATGGAGCCGGTCGTTGAAAGGGTTGGGGAAAATTCTAATTTGTTTTTTATTGTTCTCCTTTATTTCTGAAACTACCTGTCCGCATTCCCATTGAAACATCTGCGCGTTATACGCACTATCCCACAGCGTATATACCTCCTTCAGAGTTTTCCATTGTGCATTCCCTGAAGCTACGATTGCATTAACACTGTCAGCCACCTGAAGCACTTTATTGTAAAACATTATACTGTTTAAATCACCCTGCTCAAAAAATATAGTTTGCAGGTAAAAACCATACGAGGGATATTGCCCGCTTTGCACTTTTTGCACCACATCATTTATTTCTGTAACCACACCGGCAACTGATGAGGTATCTTTTATTTTTATAGAACATCCCGTTCCGATATGCCTCAGGTGACTGGTGGTATCATGCACCAGGTAGTTTGCAGTGTCTTGCGGGTTCCAGAAACCGTAATAGTTTAAATCGGCAACATGATTGGGAGTACCTCCACCCATCATATAATCAGGCTGCCAGAATTTATTTGGAAAAACAATTCCGTATTGCCCGTTAACTAAGTTCGTCCAGATATTAATGCCATTACTGTCATTGTAGATGGACCCGCCCATTAATTTACTTTCAGCAAGCCCCACCGAATCCATAAGCTTTACAACGTCAGAATAGAAGTACTGCGATTCGTGAGCATGAGGATCCATTTCAACTCCTTTGTCGTCCTGCAGCCACAGCAAAATATTTTTATTATTAGTGGTTGCCATGAGTGCAGGTGTTTCCTGCGTAAGAACGTTTGTTAAATATCTCCAATCCGACTACAGGTTCCATGTAATGCCGTTGTTCTGAAAATAATTTCCGAGAGTAACCAGCCTTGCCCGGTTAGTGGTATAATAAGTAACACCGTTCCACACAGAGGTTTCCTCATTGTGTGTTACAAAATCAAAATATACTACCGGCTGGCTTATACCAACCAGTGACGTAACGGTGAAAGTAAAAAGAAACAGCAGCTTTTTCATTATGAAATCAGTTATGGTCGATATTTGACTAAAATAAAATGAAAAGGTTTATTATTATACATCACTCTCATGGTCTTCATTTCCGCGGATCATTCTTCTTAATAATACTCTAAGCAAACTCCTGCCTTAAGATTAGGAGTGCCCGGTTCAAATCTTTTTGTTTTCCTGATTTCTTTGGTGAACTTACCGTCCGGTAATTTTTAATACTTTTAATGTCTGAAAACTTTAGAAACATGAAAAAATATTTACCAAATATCACACTTTATGTAATGCTGTTGCCCGTATCGGCATTTGCTCAACTACAGAATACGGGTTGGAGAAGTCCTTCAGCAACTCATGCACCTAACGGCTGGACAAACCCGCAAAATGCGTATGTAAGCGATGATGTATATACTACCGTTGCGCACCAGTCGGGCTGCCGTTGCCCGTTTATGGATTTATCATGGGATAATGGTACCAGTTACACTTCGTATAAGCTTTTCGGCATTTTCGGAACCGTTGATTTTTTCATCACCGAAGGCGACTCAACCGATAATTGGGGTCATGCATGGACGGTAACTGAGTTAAGCGATCCTGTTTTTGTACTTCGCATCTGGAACCCAAGCACTCTAATCAAGCAGGGATATGCGGGGTTCCAATTCGGAATTCCTGCAGGCAGCACCGTTAGTGGTATTGAAGTGCGGGTAGAAGAGCATGGTGATACTGCTTTCACTACTGAATTTAAAGATGTGATACAGGCAAGAGTATATTACTACGCACCAACGGTTATCAACGAAGTGTATGCAGGCATACACCCCGTAAGTGTATACCCGAACCCGGCACATGATAAAGTACACATACGCATGAACGATAATGAAAGTAAAATACAGGTAAATATTTTTAATGCTGCAGGTCAGTTATTGAACGAAAAGTCCTTTCCTGCAAATACAGTAAACAATGATTATGTTGCAGATATAAATCATCTTGAAGCAGGAATGTATTTTATAAATATTATTGCTGCTGATAAAACAATCAATACAAGATTAATAGTGGAATGAACCGGGCAACGTCAGTTCTACATATATTTATTTCGCACCAGCAAATATTTTATTAGCCGATGCTTCACTATTTATTATGCTGATGTAATATAATCCACCAGTTGGAAAAGGGTACCTGATTTTAATTTCAGACTTACCTTCATTGAGATAAAGTATTTCGGAAAAAACTTGCTTCCCATTCGTATCGAAAACCCTTATGAAATGATTACCGCTGAATGATGTGGTCAAATTCAGAAGTATACTGTTACTAAATAATCCTGCAGATTGAATAATCAGTTTATTTCTTCCTCGAAAATTACATGTTACTGAAGAAATAACTTCGGAAAATTCCATCTGTCCGTCAAAATCGGTTTGCTGCAAGCGGTAATAACTTTTTCCGTTTATAGGCTGTTCATCAATCCATTCATAATTTTTTATTGAAGTGCTGTTACCGGCTCCTTTAATTTTTCCGATAACACTAAAATTAATGGCATCGGCAGCACGCCAAATAGAAAAGTAATCGTTGTTTATTTCCGAAGCTGTTTGCCATACCAGCCGTACAAAATTATTTTTACATGCGGCAGAAAAGTTTGCCAGTTCAACAGGAAGAGGGCTGGTACTGAGATTTCCATGGTTGATTCCGCCACCCGGAGCATCACCTGTAATAACTGCACTGCCGCCTGCAACCCACAATATTGAACCCGATGTTCCCGCAGTAGTTGCCCTCGACTGAATATTACTGATATATAAATCATCAAATTTATTTGTTCCTGAAACAGAAATAGTAATGAGAATTGAGGCAGAGGAAACAACAATGGAAGCAGTTGTAATATTTTTACTTGGTGAATAGCTGACCGATCCAACACCCGGATTAAACTCAAAACCAAGCGGTGCACTTAAGACGATAACAGCACCAGCTTGCGGTGAGGCATAATCATCTTTGTTGTTCTCCGAGATGTGTATCGTGCTCAAGGTTGTGAAAGAACCGGGCGCAATATTCATATTATTGCCATTGTTAACCGGTACCACTGTAACTGCAGCATAAATATTGTCTTTAACGGCAAATAGAAAAACGAGTGAAAACAATAGCCGGATGATTCTTCCTGCTTGCACCCTTCTTTTTAAATTTATTCCGGTCAACATAGATCCTGTTGAAATTATTTATCAACACTTGCATATTTACGGCTTTACGTGATTAAATTTTCAAACTCTTATTATGCCACTTTCATTGGTAAGGATTAAGCAGCTTTTTATCATTAATTATATGAATTCTGAAAGCAGAAAATTTTTTTTATCCTGAAACCCCCTCATTTCTAATACTAAATGCTACCATGATTCGCTGAAAACTACCTGAAAGATTATCCTTAAATAGGTTTGGAAAATGATATTTTTTAATTTATAGTGATAATAATGTAAAAATTAAAATAACAATTGCATATATCTGCAAGTATCTGTATTCATGTAAGGTTTATCTTCACTTTGTTTCTTTTCACATGGCAATTCTCACCCAGAATAATGGGAATCAGGTCTTAGAAGTATCCCTTCTCTCCTGACAAGGATGTTTTAATTTGGCCATTGTAAAGTAGCTCTCATTTTCAATTGGAAAGTTTTTTTCAAAAATTTCGGCAGATGTTGGTCTTAAAATATGCGAGAGCACTGATGGCTCCCTTTTATTTTTCCATTTCTTCCGAAATAAATGCGTTAAAGAACCGCAGCAATAAATAAATTGTTTTATTTTTAAAGTCTAAAACTTATAAATATGTATCTCATACGTGAAGTATTAACACAAAGCCCGGTAAAGCAAAGGAACTTGTAAAAAAATTCAAGCAAGCCGTTCCGCATTTTGAAAAAGCCGAAGAAGGTAAAAATTTTAAAATCATGACCGATGTCGCAAGTCAATACTGGACAGTGATTATCGAGTATGAAGTGGACGATATAGGAGCATTCATAGGCAATCTTCGTGGTGCTACTGCGACTCCGGAATTGCAGGAAATTATGAAGGGCTATATTGATTTGGTTGAAGGTGGTAAAAGAGAAATTTTTTTGGTGGAGTAATTAATCCTTCGCTGGCGTGGGATATCTTTTCCCTTGTGTCCGCTCAACATTCATTTTTTATTATTTCACCCGTCAGTTCCGATGCACCGGGAATAAGGCCTCCGTCAGTCACAAAATATTAAAATTAAGTATTTTTCTCTTTGATTATTGTAAAAAAAGAATATTTCGCTTGCTATTGCCGGTTAAATTTATAGCTTTACTGCCCAGAATAAAAAATCCAAATAGTAACCATTAACATTAAAAAACAAAATGAAAAAAATCTACTTATCAATTATTGCATGCCTGTTCATCACAGGCGCATTCAGCCAGACACAGCGGCTGATCCTGATGGAAGAATTTACCCAGGCATCATGCCCTCCCTGTGCGGTAACAAATCCCGGCTTTAATGCATTATTAAATGCAAATGCCGATAAAATAGTTTCTATAAAGTACCAAACCTCATGGCCTGGTTTTGATCCGATGAATCTGCACAACCCTACTCAGGTTCAAACCCGTGTGAGTTATTATGGTGTGACGGGCGTGCCTGATGCAGAAGCTGACGGAAATTTTTTTAATGATCATCCGGGTGTTTTTGAACAAAGTGATATTGATGCACGCTATGTGGTTCCTTCTCCTTTTGAAATTCGTATAACCCATTCTTTATCTAACAATAACGATTCAATTTATGTGAATGCGGTTGTTAAAGCCACAGCATCGATTTCGGGCAACCTCAAAGCATTCCTCGCTGTTATTGAAAGAAATGTTTATTTTGTTACACCTCCGGGTTCAAACGGTGAAAAGCATTTTGAAGGCGTTATGAAGCGTATGCTCCCTTCTGATCAGGGCACTGTTTTGCCGACTTCGTTTGCGGTAAATGATTCGGTTATTTTGAATGAATCCTGGGCGCTTGCCAATGTGTATGATATAAACCAACTGGCTGTAGTAGGTTTTGTTCAGAACACGACAACTAAAGAAGTTCACCAAGCCGGATATAGCCGCACGCACATGCCGCTTGATATTGGCGCTACAGCCATCAATGTTGGATTTGTAAACTGCTCTAGCACAGTTAATGCTGACGTTGAAATTACAAACTTTGGTACCGACCCTATTACATCCTGCACATTGAACTATAAACTTGATAACGGTGCGTATACTCCTTTTCCATGGACAGGCAATATTCCTGTTAACGGAACTGCCATTGCTACTCTGCCTGCAATTACCTTAACGCCTGGCCAGCATACAATATGGGTTTACACTTCTGTTCCTAATGCAGGCACTGACCTTGATGTGAATAACGATCTGACATGGAAAATAACTAATTATGTTACTGTTGTTGTTCCTGCTCCTATTATTGAAGGATTCACAGCCGCAACTTTTCCTCCTGTAAACTGGTTGAGGTATAATCCTGATAATGGATTAACCTGGTCACGTATTGCTTCTACCGGAGGATTCGGACAATCGCCATTTGGTTGCGCCAAAATTGATTTTTATAGCATCACTGCAGGAAATATAGATGAGTTGTTAACTCCCCGCTTTGATTTGTCAAATGCCGGTTCCTCTACAACCCTTGATTTCAGCGTAGCGCATGCACGGTACGATAATTCTTATTTTGATTCGCTTGCTGTTCTTGTTTCAACTGATTGCGGAGCAACCTGGACTAACGTTTGGGGCAAAGGCGGAGCTGCCCTTGCAACTGCACCAAATACAACTGCAGCATGGACTCCTACTGCAGCACAATGGAGAGCAGAATCGGTTAATATGGATGCCTATGCAGGACAACCCGAAGTTATAGTGAAATTTCAGGGTGTAAGCGGGTATGGCAATAATGCGTACTTGGATGATATTAATATTAATTGGCCGGTTGGAATTTCTGAAAACAATTCAGCTAATTCAGTTTCGGTTTACCCCTCACTTAGTTCAGGTATTGTAAATGTAGAGTTGAATGCAAACATATCTGCAAAAGCAACTATTACAGTTTGCAATAATATTGGCGAGATTGTTAAAGGCATTTCCGTTTCAAATACTGTTGCCGGAAAATACATTCTCGATCTTAAAAATGTTTCAGCAGGTGTTTATTTTGTAAAAATTTCTGTGAACAACGAAACCATAACTAAACTAATTACTTTAATCAAATAAAATAATCTGTAAAGTTCATTCAATAAAAAAGGGCTGATAATTATATCAGCCCTTTTTTATTAGTATTGGTGCAAATTAATGCTGCACATAAAACTTTAAAGTTTCTTTTCCTTCGGTTCCTATTGCTTCGAGATAGTAAATACCGTTTTTAAGACCGGCAATATTAATTTCAATTTGATTGGTGCCCGCAGTCACTGTTTTGGTTACCGATAAATTAATTACGCCAATAAAATCGCGGATAGCGAAGTTCAGATTTTGATCTGAGCTGCTTTCATAAGTAATCATAATCCGGTTATCAGCCGGGTTTGGCGATATGGTAACAGGTGCGGGAGTGGTAAAAAATGCCGATGCTGACCATGCACTTAAAATTACAACTCCACCTGATGCACATACACCTTGCACTTGCCATTCGTAGTTTGCACCACTGTTCAGGCCGGTAATAGTTTTTGAATTCGTAGATGAGGTGGTATTCGTCCATGCCAATGAACCGGTCACACGGTAACGTATATTGTACGAAGAGGCACTAGTAGAATTCCATGCAAGTGTAACGCTGTTTCCTGCAGTCCCAATAGTTGATGTCAATCCTGAGGGCGTAGGGCAGGTGTTAGTTCCCAAAGTCTGAAAAACAGATACTGCCGACCATGCGCTAAAGGTTATCGTACCATTGGCATTAACACACCTGCTTCTTACCTGCCATTCATAAGCTGTGGAAGGCGTTAACCCGGTCAAATTTTTTGAGTTGGTTGATGCAGAAACTATAGTCCATGCAACAGTGGAAACCTGGCGGTAGCGTACCCGGTACGAAGTTGCGCCTGTTGATGTCCAGTGTGTAGTTGCACTTGTTGAAGTAATATTATTGGTAAATAATCCTGTTGGCACAGCACAAGTGGTGTTTGATGAAAGTGTAGTAAACAATGCACTTTGTGTATATGCGCTGTAAGTAATTGTTCCGTTCAAACCTGAACAGCCTGTACGTACCTGCCACTCATATTGCGTAGCAGGAGTTAATCCTGTGATGTTAACACTGGTGGTTTGTGATGTTAAGGTTGTCCATGTAGCATTCGGAACTTGGTAGGGCCTGTACCGTACGTTGTATGTGAGCGCATTGCTCACGCTCGCCCACGATAAAGTGGCGGTAGTTGCTGTAATGTTTGCTGAAGTTAATACTGCCGGAGCAGGACATGTGTTGGTTTGCGCAACTAACTGGCTGATACAAATTACAAAAGCCACGATTGCAGTTGAGAAGTAAGTTTTTGTTTTCATTGGTTTTTTGGTTTTTGGAAGTGCTAATATATAAAAAAATAATATGAAAAGCATTTATATGAATCCGACAGGAAAATAAACAAAGAGTATCAAAGATTATCAATAAAATATTGCGAAATTTTGTTTAAAAGATGAATCCTGTCCTTCCCTCTCACATTATGAGGATGACCTGGATAAACAAAGTAATCAAGCTGCTTGTTCAGGTCAACGGCTTTTTTTAAATAATTTAAACTGTGCTGCCACACCACTACATCATCCGAAGTTCCATGAATGAGCAATAATTTACAATCGAGGTTTTTTACATAATTAAGCAAATCGCTGTTCTTGTATCCGTCAGGATTGGCTTGCGGAGTATCCATATAACGCTCTGTGTACATTACTTCGTAATATTTCCAGTCTGTTACGGGACCGCCTGCAACAGCAGCTTTAAAAATTCCGGGATTGCGGGTTATCATTGATGTTGTCATAAAACCGCCATAGCTCCAGCCGTGTATTCCCATTCTTTTTTGGTCAACATAAGAAAGCGATTTCAGATAATTCACTCCAACCAACTGGTCGTCCATTTCAACGGTTCCTAAATTTCGAAATACTGATTGTTCAAATTTCAATCCGCGATTTGCCGAGCCGCGGTTCTCAAGCGTAAATAAAATATATCCATGTTCAGCCATATAATGATACCATAAATCGGCACCGCCAAGCCATGTGTTATTAATCAGCTGCACACCGGGACCGCCATAGACATAAACTATAACCGGGTATTTTTTTGTCGAATCAAAATTTATCGGCTTAAACATCCGGCAATATAAATCATCTCCCGCTGAACTTTTCAATGTAAAAACGCTCATGCTGCCAAGTGAGTAATCAATTAATGGATTTGGAGCATTCAGTAATTCACTTTCTGGCTTTCCTTCCGTGTTGATAATTGAAATCTTTCTTGGTACATCGGTGCTTGAAAAATTATCAATGAAGAAATTGAAGTTTGTATTTAATGTTACGGTGTGAGTTCCATTGCCTGAAGTAAGTTTCTTTATTGCTCCGGATTTTAAATCTGATTTATAAAAATCGCGGATAATAGGGCTTTCTGCATTTGCTATAAAATAGGCAGCTGTTCCGGCAGGATTAAATCCTGAAAAATCAGTCACCTCCCAGTTTCCTTTGGTCAGCTGTTTTAGCAATGTACCGTTTGTGCCATAAAGGTAAAGATGGTTCCATCCGTCTCTACGGCTTTGCCATATAAACCAGTTGCTATGTTTGGGAACAAATTGCATGGTATGCAAGGGCTGAACATATTTATCATCGGTTTCTTCAAACAGCGTTTTAACAAAATCGCCTGACTGTGCATTATACTGGTTAAACCAAAGATGATTCTGATCGCGGTTTACTATTGCAACGTAAACTGATTTTTCATCAGGGCTCCATGCAACGTTGGTGAGATATTGCTCTTTTGGCTCACCGGTTTTCAGAAATAGAGTTTTGCCTGATGATAAATCATAAATACCGACTGTTACTTCGTGGCTTTTATCACCAGCCATCGGGTATTTAATAAGATTTCCTTTTGCAGGGCGTTCTTTTAAATCCATAATCGGGTAATCGGTAACCATGGTTTGGTCCATGCGGTAAAACGCAAGGTAGTTTCCATTGGGCGACCAAAAGGTTCCTTTAAATATTCCGAATTCATCGCGGTGAACCGAATGTCCATTCACAATATTTTTCTCTGCATCATTGGTAACCTGTATTTTTTTACCGTTCTTAAAAATGAAAATATTGTTATCAATAGTATAAGCAATAGCTTCAGTAACCGAATCGGCATCCATATTTTCTGCTCCTTCGCCCAGGTTTTTTTCAAGATGTAGTGTAGCTGATTTAGTAAGAAGGTTAAAATGAAAAATTTTATTTCCGTTTTCAAACGATATATTTTGAAAATCTTTCCAATCCAATGTGGGAAGCTTGGAAAGAGTATCGGCATTAATTTTTTTTAAAGAGACATTTAAATCAATTAATGTAAAAAGAGCTGATGCTTTCCCCGAAACGGTTCCTTTCATCGCCTTTTCCCCACCCGTTGTATCTGTATAGGAATAAAAATCGGTTCCCTTAATCCATTTAAGATTTGGAATTTTTGCAGGTGCAAGGGTTGTTCTTGCATTAAGAACAACATCCTCCATAGTGAGGAGCTTGTTTTGTGCCGGTGAAAACAGAAAACAGGAACAACCGAGGAATAATAAAATAATTTTTTTCATAATCTATTTTTTGTAAAAATAATATTTCAGCTGCACAATAAATGAAACAGCAATTCTAAAAGATTCAAAATAAAAAAGGTTCCTCTTTTGGAAGAACCTTTTCAGAAGAAGATTAAAGGAATTTATTTGCCGATCGAGATTAATTCCACTTCAAAAACCAACGTCTCATTCGGACCTATTTTACCAGAACCTCTTTCGCCATAAGCAAGGTTTCCGGGAATAAACAGTTTCCATTTGGAACCAACTGACATTAACTGCAATGCTTCTATCCAACCGGGAATAAATCCATTAACATGATACGTAGCAGGTTGCCCTCTCTCTACTGTACTTTCAAAAACAGTTCCGTCAATTAAAGTACCATGATAATGTATAGTAACTGTATCAGTTAAAGCTGGCTTAGGTCCTGTTCCCGCTTTCATAATCATGTATTGCAGGCCGCTCGGAAGGGTAACAACTCCGGCTTTCTTTGCGTTCTCTTCAAGGAATTTTTTCCCTTTTTCAATATTGGCAGCGCCTTTTTTCGCTGCAGCACCCTGCATAAAACCCTGTATAATGCCATCGGCTTCTGAGGCTTTTATTTTGGTTGAATCGCCTTTATACACTGCCTTCATTGCAGCGGCAAGCAGGTCAACATTAACTTCATCAAATCCGCTTTTCTTCAGGTTACTTCCGATAGATACACCCAGTGCATAACTCACTGAATCTGTTTGATTACTCATGTTAGTTGATTTTGTTTCTGTGCTTTTTTGCCCTTCACATGCGGTTAAGCTGATAACAGCAGTTGCTGTGAGCATAATTACATTTTTAAGTTTCATTTTTAGTGTTTTTTAAATTTTGAAGGGGCGAATATACACCTTTTATTTATCCGCAAAGTGGATTAATCATGTATTTTAAAATGGAACAGATTTTAAGTAAAAAGGGGTTTCGCTGATTACTTATTCCAGATAAAAAAAATTAATTAGTTTTTATTAACTCAAGAATTTTTTCAACTTTAATATCTTCTCCTTTCACAGTAAACAAAGCTTTCGAATAAAACTCATCCCTGAAGGGTAAAACATCCATAATAAAATCCATTAGCTTTATATCAGAAAGTTCTTTAATCAAAGGACGTTTTGCTTTTGATTTTGCGAGCCTGTGAAACAGGCTGCCATGAGACATGCTTATATAGATTGTAATGCCTGTTTCATTCATCAGTTGCAAATTATCATTAAAGCAGGGAGTTCCTCCCCCGGTAGCCACCACAACTTCTTCTTTGGTTGAAATATCTTTAAGCGTGTTGGACTCCAATGTCCTGAATTTTTTTTCACCTTCTTCCTCTTCAAATATTTTAGAAATGCTTTTCCCATTTTGCTGTTCAATCGCTTCATCGAGATCAACAAACAGGTACCCGAGTTTTTTTGCAAGTTTTTTCCCTACGGTACTTTTACCGCAACCCATAAAACCGATGAGGTAAATTCGCATAGGGTAAGCGTTATCTCTTAACAGCAAATTTCATTTTATATTCTACATCTACTTTTCCGATTGAGATGTCACTGAGCTTGCCTTTTATTAACCGTTTTTTAAATGATGAAAGCCTGTCAACAAATAGAATGCCTTCAATATGATCGTATTCATGCTGAATGATACGTGCAGCAATGCCACTAAATGTTTCATCATGTTCAACGAAATTTTCGTCAAAATATTTTAACCGGATGTTTCCCTTTCGTTCAACATCTTCGCGTATTCCCGGAATGCTGAGACATCCTTCATTAAATTTCCATTCTTCGCCTTCCTCATTCACCATCATGGGATTGATAAACACTTTTTTAAAATTTTCTAACCCTTCTTCTTCGTCTTTAAAGGGAGCACCATCCGTTATAAACAACCGGATTGAAAAATTTATTTGCGGAGCTGCCAAGCCTACCCCCTGAGAAAAATACATGGTTTCGTACATATCGGCAATTAATTGTTTTAAGTCCGGGTAGTTTTTATCAATTTCTCCCGCACGTTTTTTTAAAACCGGGTGGCCGAAGGCTACTATAGGATATACCATTGAAAAACGATTATTGTTTATTGCTTTCTGATTCGAGGTAGGATTGTAAAATTAAAATAGCGCTTACCATATCAACCAATTCCTTATTCTGCCTTTCTGATTTCTTTAATCCTGACTGAAGTAAAGAATGTTGTGCAATTTTTGAAGTAAATCGTTCATCCATTCTTTTCACAGGAATATTCTTAAATTTATTTTCTAATTGCCTTACAAATTCATTAGTGCTTTTAGCAGAATCTGAGGGGAGATTATTCATTTGCTTTGGTTCACCAACAACAATACATTCCACTTCATTATTCAATACGTAACTCTCCAGGAAAGAAAATATTTCCTGTGTGGCAACAGTTGAAAGCCCCGATGCAATTATTTTTTGAGGATCGGTAACAGCAATACCAACCCGTTTGGTTCCATAATCTATAGCGAGTATTCTTCCCATATTAATTATCATCGGCACTGCGACAAAATTAGAAAAAACATTGTGGGTTTATCTTTTAAGACTTATTCATTTACTTTTGTAATCCGAAAAAATATTAAATCATAGTTATGTATCGCGAAATAATAGAAGAAGCCTGGAATGACAGAAAGTTGCTTGATGAAACAGCCACGCAAATTGCGGTGAAAGAAATTATAGAAATGCTGGATGAAGGCAAAATGCGCGTTGCCGAACCGGTAAACGGGGAATGGAAAGTAAATGACTGGCTTAAAAAAGCGGTGATTCTCTATTTTCCTATCATGCATATGAAAACAATTGAGATAGGTCCGTTTGAATTTCATGATAAAATTGCTTTGAAAAAGAATTTTGAAAAGCTGGGAGTACGGGTTGTACCGAATGCAGTTGCGCGTTATGGTTCTTATCTTGCACCCGGAGTAGTCATGATGCCTTCGTACGTAAACATAGGCGCATATGTTGATACGGGTACTATGATTGATACCTGGGCAACCGTAGGTTCGTGCGCGCAAATCGGGAAAAATGTTCACCTGAGTGGTGGTGTGGGAATTGGCGGAGTGCTTGAACCTGTGCAGGCTTCACCGGTTATTATTGAAGATGGTTGTTTTATTGGTTCGCGCTGCATAGTTGTTGAAGGTGTGCGTGTTCAAAAGGAAGCGGTGCTGGGCGCCAATGTTGTATTGACCATGTCAACTAAAATTATTGATGTTACCGAAAAGGTGCCAAAAGAATATAAAGGTATTATACCTTCACGATCTGTTGTGATTCCCGGAAGCTATACCAAAACTTTTACTGCAGGAAATTTTAATGTACCCTGTGCTTTGATAATTGGAAAACGGAAGGAATCAACCGATCTGAAAACCTCTCTGAATGAAGCTTTGCGCGAACATAACGTAGCAGTTTGACCCTTGAACTCCCGAATTCTCATTATCCAGACTGCGTTCATTGGTGATGTTATTCTTGCCACACCGCTAATTGAAAAGTTGAAACGATTTTTTCCGCAGGCACAAATAGATTTCTTATTGAGAAAGGGAAATGAAAATCTTTTGGAAAATCACCCGCATTTAAACCGCATTTTAATTTGGGATAAAAAGAAAAATAAATTTTCAAATCTTTTTAAGATTATTATAGAAATCAGGAAGAGAAAATATGATTGTGTGATAAACCTTCAGCGTTTTCCCTCTACCGGATTCATTACCATTTTCTCAGGAGCAAAAACAAAAATAGGATTCAATAAAAACCCGTTGTCGTTTTTATTTACTGAAAAAGTAAATCATAAAATAGGAAGTGGCATTCATGAAGTTAACAGGAATCTTAACCTGGTTAAAAAATTAACCGATGAAAGTCCGGAAATACCGAAGTTATATCCTTCAATAAAGGATTTTGAAAGTGTAAAGCAATATCAATCTGAAAAATACGCTTGTATAGCCCCGACATCAGTTTGGTTTACGAAACAATTGCCGCAAAGCAAATGGCTGGAGCTGATTGAAAGATTAAATTCGAAATTTTTGATATACCTGATTGGAGGAAATGAGGATATAAAAGTGTGCGATGAAATTATTTTAAAATCATCACATAGAAACATTATCAACCTCGCAGGAAAACTTTCTTTTCTACAGACTGCCGCATTAATGAAAGGAGCCGAAATGAATTATGTGAATGATTCAGCACCTATGCACATTGCATCAGCAATGAATGCACCGTTAACTGCATTTTTTTGTTCTACTATTCCTGATTTCGGGTTTGGTCCATTGTCAAAAAAATCAAAAACAGTTGAGACTTTAGTAAAATTAAGTTGCCGCCCTTGTGGATTGCATGGATATAAAAGCTGCCCGGAAAAACATTTTAAATGTGCCACAACAATTTTGATGACGGACGATCTTGTAAATTTCGGCTGATGAACGTTGCTGAGCAAATAAAAGAAGAAGTTGCAAAATGCCTGACTGTATTAAAATCAGGAGGCATTATTTTATATCCCACCGATACCATTTGGGGAATAGGGTGTGATGCCACTAATGAAGAAGTGGTAAAAAAGATTTTTATTCTTAAGAACAGAGATGATTCAAAGGGCTTTATTGTTTTACTTGATGCACCGGAAAAGTTAAACAAGTATGTAAAAGATGTTCCTGCTCAAGCGTGGGACTTGATTGAGTACAGCGAAAAACCTTTAACTATCGTTTATCCAGGGGCCGTTAACATTGCAAAAAATTTAATTGCTGATGATGGAACTGCCGCAATCAGAATTGTTAAAAATGATTTTTGCAGTGAGTTAATTCACAAATCAGGAAAGCCATTGGTTTCCACTTCGGCCAATATCAGTGGCGAAATTGCTCCTTTATCGTTCAGTGAAATCAATTCAGATATATTATCAAAAGTAGATTATGTGGTAAATTTGCCTCACGAAAAAAATAAAACAGGCAAGCCTTCCACCATTATAAAAATCGAGTTGAACGGAGTGATTAAATTTTTAAGGAAGTAATATCGCGGCATTCAATAGTCATCAAATTATAAGGAGTGAAAAAACATCTCTCTCATCCTGTTTTTAATATAGTTTCAGAAGTCTGTGAAAAGGAAAGCGTGCAGGCTTTTGTGATTGGAGGTTTTGTGCGCGATATTTTTTTAAAGCGCTCATCTAAAGACATTGACATTGTAATTATCGGTGATGGAATTGATATTGCAAAAAAAGTTGCAGCCAAAACCGGGGAAGAAACCAACGTAGCGGTTTTTAAAAATTTTGGAACCGCTATGCTGCAGCTTGATGATTACCAGGTTGAATTTGTAGGGGCGCGAAAAGAATCTTACCGGGAGGATTCACGAAAGCCATTAGTTACTTCAGGTTCACTTGAAGATGACCAGAAACGAAGAGATTTTACTATTAACGCGCTTGCTCTTTCGTTATCAAAAAAAAATTTTGGAGAGCTTGTTGACCCGTTTAAAGGACTGGATGATTTGAATAATGGAATTATCCGCACACCACTTGATGCAGACATCACTTATTCTGATGACCCTTTGCGCATGATGCGTGCAATACGTTTCGCATCTCAGTTGGGTTTTAACATTGAAAAAAAATCGTTCGATGCAATCAGCAGAAATATAGAGCGATTAAAAATTATCTCGATGGAGCGCATAAGCGAAGAGTTGAATAAAATAATTCTCTCTCCAAAGCCATCCATTGGTTTTAAATTGCTATTTGATTCGGGGTTGCTGAAAGTTTTCTTTCCCCAAATAGTCGCTTTACAAGGAGTGAAAATTGTAAACGGTCAGGCTCACAAAGATAATTTCTATCACACGTTAAAAGTGCTCGATA
>JBIOHJ010000019.1:0-31537 GCA_044448905.1 Bacteroidia bacterium
ATAAAATAACATTAAAATAAAACCAATAAAAAATTACTATGAAAAATAACTACATGAAAAATCAATTGAATGAATCAACTTTTTTAAGAGCCGGAGTTTTGGTAAGCCTGATGATTGCAGGTTTAATAGCGGCATCGGTGCATTATGCCAAAGGACAAATTGATATTAATGAATATCCGCCCGGGCATCCTAATGTAACTGTTTCGGCTGTAGAACAATTAAAAGCATTCCCGGTGCCGCGTTATAAGCAGGGGCACACCTTGCTTCCTAATTACCCGTGGATTGATCCGATTTATTTTGGAGGACGGTTTCAGCCCGGTATTTCGGATGCGCAGGCAGTAACTAACAGTGTGGATATACAAACTGAGCTGGCAAAGAATTTTAACTATTACATACACCTTTCATGGAGCAGTGATAATTTCAATACAGCCTGGAAGAACCTCGCAAACGCAAATACACAATGGCCAATTGGGCTGTTAACTTTCAGGGCGCAAACAGGAACTAAAATCTGGAATCAAAGTTTACCAGGCTCGAATTACTTACAAAACTCGAGCGGGCAGTTTCTTGATGTTAATGGAAATGTCACGACAAATAAAATCTGGCGTCCTACCGCGCCAACTTCAAGTTACACTCAGGATGGTTTGAATGCGCGAGGTTACATTCAGTCGGCACTAAGCGGCTTAACCCGCAATGTTGATTTAGTAAACGAAGACGGAGAAGTTTTTTGGCTGTACTCGACCAATGCTTTATCCGCAGATCCGCAGGTTGCGGCAGCAAAAAGCGCCTCAGGATTAGATTGGGAAACTTTTCATGCATCAAAGGTTAAGGAAAACGATCAGCAGGCATACCGTGATCAGTTTATGAGTTTACCGCAATTACAAAATGCAAAATATACTCAATATAGAATGGATGGACAGCGTGAATGGAATTTCAGGTGGGAGCAGCAGCGATACGTTAGTTCTCTTATTAAAGGACAGTATTATTCAACTTCAGATTTTTATGTAAGGTGGCCTAATAACTGGAAAGACTGGAATGGTCCATGGCATGGTTTGAAATGGATGACAGAATCACGTCACTACGAAATTGCAGCCGGTGATCGTTTATACTCTCCTTTTGTTTCGGCCGGATGGGATGCCAATCCTGAAAATGATGTTCGTCCTGCCCAATGGTTAGGTTTGTTGAAATTAGTTGGCATGTATGGTGCCGAATTTTATTATACGTGTTATTTCAATGAGCAGGGAAATTATAACCCGCCTAATCCTCCGCCTTACAATCCAAGAGGATACGCATGGCAGGCGGCTATGCCTCCATATTCGCAGGCAATCACAAGCAGGTACGAAGACATACTAAGAAACGGTTCATTGCTACCGGGCGATATGATTGACGTTAGCCATAATCCCGACATTCCATATTACCAGTTTTCAACGGGAGCTTCAAATAAAGTTGTTTCAATAAGAAAATCTGATACTGCTAATAAATATGCGATAACGGGTACTATTCAAAATAGTTCGAATGTGATAAACAGTACTCCTCTGTCTGCCGATGTATCCATAACGCTTAACAGCCAGAGTCTGCAATTCAAGATTCGCAGACAGGGCAGCACCTTTATTTATGATAATACTGTTCCTTCAGCTCCTGTATTCTACCAGTTAGATGAATGGCATGAAGCTACACATCCTTATTACTGGTCTAAAGATTTCAGCCTCGAAGCAGAATTATATGACAACGCAACCCAGACATATAAAATTAAAACAACGGTTCCTGCCGGAACAGCATCTGGCGATTTCAGGAATGCTACCAGCTTCATTACCTATGATGACGCTACAACGGTTTTCACTCCAATTGAATATGTATTTCAACCACGCGATGCGGCTAACTCTACATACTATGTATGGGTAAAGGCCCGTTCACGTGTAAACGGTGTAACTACCGGCTTAACTGTGTCGGTTGATAATGCAAATCAAAAAACAATCGGTTGCATCTCTGATACAGTATGGACTTGGTACCGTTTGGATGCCTGCAGCCAGCAAGTTATACAATACAGTAGCCTCAGCTTGGCAAATCATATTTTACGTTTAACCCCATCTAATTCAAAATTAGAGATAGATAAGATATTTTTGACAAGGAATTCATCCACTGTTATGACTCCAACCGGTGTAGCCTGCTCGGGTACTACCGTTACGGTTACTGCCAATGGGCCATTAACATTTTGCCAGGGAGGCAGTGTTACATTAACCGCTTCCTCAGGTTCTTCTTATCAATGGTCAACGGGTGCAACGTCACAAGCCATTACTGTTACAACTTCAGGTTCTTATGTAGTAAGTGTGACAGGAACAGGATGTACAGGTGTTTCAGCTCCTCAAACTGTAACTGTGGTTACACCTCCTACGGCCAATATTACTGCAAGCGGCTCTCTTACATTTTGCCAGGGCGGTTCTGTTGTACTTACCTCATCAGCAGGAAGCTCATATTTATGGACTCCCGGTGGTGCAACAACCCAAACATTAAACGTGACAAATGCAGGCAGCTATACAGTCAGGGTTACTAATTCATCAGGATGTTCTGCTACTTCAGGTCCCTCAACAGTTACTGTTAACTCCAATCCGGTTGCAACCATTACAGCAAATGGTTCAACTACTTTCTGCCAGGGCGGAAACGTTACTCTTACTTCTTCTTCAGGATCGTCTTATCTATGGACTCCCGGAAATCAAACCACACAGGCAATTTCAGTTAGCAGCACCGGGAATTATTCAGTCAGGGTTACAAACTCATCAGGTTGCTCCGCGACATCTTCACCGCAAACTGTAACTGTAAATATACCCGCAGTTCCGGTTATAACACCCAATGGCTCCTTAAATATTTATACCGGGCAAACAGTAACGCTTACTTCAAGTGCTGGCGCTTCGTATTTATGGACACCCGGAGGACAAACTACCCAGTCAATCACTACAGGAACAGCAGGTAATTACCGCGTGACGGTTACATACAGCAATGGCTGCTCAGCAATTTCACCTGTCACTACTGTTACGGTAACAAATCCGACTCCTGTTACGATTTCAGTTAACGGCTCAACTACTATTTGTGAAGGTGATTCGGTTATGCTGACAGCCACTTCCGGTTTTACCTATTTATGGTTTCCGGGATTACAGACAACGCAATCAATTTATGTAACTGAAAATGGCAACTATTCAGTGCAGGCTTCAAATGGAACTTCAGCACAAACCACAATTACGGTTAATGAAAAACCATTGCCCCCGTCAATCAGCATTTCATATATTCCTAATTCGGCTTACCAATTAACGGCTTATGAGCCATCAGCAGTTTCCTATTTATGGTCAAATGGAATGACATCGCAAACCATCAATATAACATCAGCACAAACAGTTTGGGTTAAAGCAATCAGTGCTTTCGGATGTATAGGTGATATGAAATCAATAACATCTACTGCACCCGTATCCCAGCCATGTGCAAAAGCCAACATGCTTACTTCATTTGATATTATTAACGTATCGGCTACTGTAGCATGGAATCCTGCAATAACTGCCGATTCGTTTATGGTGTCTTACATTCCACAGGGTGGAAATTCAATTACCAAAGTTGTGCCTGGAAATATTTCAAGCACTAAACTTACCGGACTAATTGCCGGAACAAATTATTCATGGTCAGTTAAAACTTTTTGCACATCGGGAACTCAGACCAGTTCTGTTTCATCGTTCACTACACTTGGAGGTCCGTTGAGTTGCGGTTCAACACCGGTTAATTTATCAACAACAAATATTAATTACTATTCTGCTAAGCTTAACTGGTATCCAACATCAGCGCAGCAGCTTAAAATCCGTTACCGTAAAACCGGCACAACGACATATTCATATAGAACTCTTAATGCTCTTACAAACCCTGATTTTGCGTCTATTGGGAACCTGATCCCGCTTACAACTTATGAATGGAGCATTCTCTCAATTTGTAATGGAAATTCGAGTTTATATTCATCTAAAGCAACATTTACAACTGCAGGATTCTGTGCCGACCCCGGTACTCCCGGGCTGCAGGAAATTAATTATGACTTTGTAATAATTAATTGGAATCCAAGCATTGTTGCCGATTCGTTTAAAATCAGGTATGCTGTAGAAGGGACAACAGATTTTAAATATAAATCTATTGACGGTAATCCGAATACGGGCTGGGTTAAATTTTATGGGGTGATTGCCGATACCGACTATTTCCTGCAGATGCGAAGTGTTTGTTCTGATGGTGGCAAATCGCTTTGGAGCGATACTTTGTTTTTCCATACAACAGCATTACCTCAGCCGCGTCCTGCAGCAAGCGGACAGCCATTACAACTGAATGCATACCCGAATCCTGTAAAGGATAAAATCAGCTATGCTTTTGTTGCGGAAAAAGAATCGGAATATGTTGTTAAAGTAACCGATATGTCAGGTCGTGAGCTGATTAAGCATTATGGTCATGCACGTGTGGGCGTTAATGGTGATGACCTTAATTTAACAGGATATACCAGCGGAATTTATATGCTGGTATTAGAGCAAGGGCCTGTTAGCGGCAGATTTAAATTTTCGATTCACTAATCCTTAAATAATACTTTTAATTAACGAGTCCTGAAACTTCGGGGCTCGTTTTTTTTATAGTCGTACTGGTGAAATTACTACTTTAGTCCCGGTTAAATGTCCGATATGCATATTCAAAAAAATATTTCTTTAAAGCCATTTAATACATTTGGTATTGATGTTTCAGCAAAATATTTCTATGAGATAAATTCTGTTGATGAATTTGAGGATTTGCTTGTGAATCCTGTTGCGCGTTCAGAAAACAAAATTGTACTTGGCGGTGGAAGCAATGTTTTATTCACCAAAGATTTTAACGGATTGGTCATCAGGAATAACATTGGCGGAATTAAGATTGTTAAAGAAGACAATGAAAGCATATTAGTCCAATCAGGGGCGGGAATTATATGGCATGAGCTGGTTTTATGGAGCATACAAAAAAACCTTGGCGGGATCGAAAACCTTTCGCTTATACCGGGCTTAGTGGGTGCAGGACCCATCCAAAACATCGGGGCTTATGGTGCCGAGCTTAAAAATGTATTTCATGAACTGGATGCAGTTATGATGGAAAGCGGAGAAATAAAGACCTTTTCAAAAGACGATTGTAAATTCGGTTACCGTGATAGCATCTTTAAAAACGAACTTAGAAATAAATTTATTATCACCTCAATAACACTTCAGTTAAAAAAACATCCTGTTTTTAATACTTCGTATGGAGCCATAGAATCGGAATTGAAAAATATGGGAGTTGATAAGTTATCTGTAAAAGGGATCAGCGATGCAGTGATAAGAATCAGGCAGAGTAAATTGCCCGATCCTGCCAAAATCGGGAATGCAGGAAGTTTTTTTAAAAATCCAACTGTGAACAGTAGTCAATTCGAAGAATTAAAAAATGATTTTCCACAAATTATTGCGTACCCTTCTTCGTCAGCGGATAGGGCAGGGGAGAGGAAAGTAAAACTTGCAGCCGGCTGGCTGATTGAACAATGCGGATGGAAAGGAACGGTGGTTGGAAATACCGGCTCGCACAAAGACCAGGCTCTTGTGCTGGTTAATTACGGTAATGCAACCGGCAATGAAATTTTTGAACTTGCAAAAAAAATTCAACATTCCGTAAATGAAAAATTCGGAGTGCAGATAGAAACCGAAGTAAATATAATTTGATTTTTACTTTGAACGGCAGTACAGTATTTTTTACTGCAAAAACTTTTTCAGCTCTGCTTCGGTCATTGTAAAAATATTTTTTAATTGCGAAGTCAGCAATCCTATATCTTTCAATTCGCTTTCTCTTCCTTTTATTTCAACCTGTTTGCAGACAGCAGCCAGCCATTTCGCGCCAATATTCATGCTGCTTCCTTTTAGCTTATGAGCCGCCTGCCACATTTTTTCGATATCACCGTTTTTTTCATAGATGAGTATTTCGTCAACTATAGAAGGAGCTTGTTTTAGAAACATATTGATTACCTGTTGCAAAAAGGTTGAGTCGTCTTGACCACCCAAATCTTTGATTCGTTTTATGGCATTCATGTCCAGCAGCTTTTCCTCAGGGGGCAAACTGCTTTTTATCCCGATGTTTCGGGATGATTTTGATTTTGATGTTCCCCATTTTTCAATCATTGCCTGTATCTCTTCAATTTTTATTGGCTTCGAAATGTAATCGTCCATACCGGCTTTCAGGCATTTTTCTTTATCACCCTCCAATGCAAAGGCCGTCATGGCAATAATGACGGGTTTATTTTCACGCGAAAACTTTTTAATAATTTCTTCCGTAGCTTCCAACCCATCCATTTCGGGCATTTGCACATCCATAAAAATAAAATCAAATTTCCCCTGCGACATTTTTTTCAAAACCTCTTTGCCATCACCAGCGAGCTTAATTTCATAGCCCAGCCGTTTTAAAATGGCGGCTATCAGTTTTTGATTTACTTCATTGTCTTCAGCTACGAGGATATGCAACGGAATTTGTTTAGCGAGATTTGTTGCAGCTGGAATAGCACCCCCGGTCTTTGCCTGAGTTTTTTTATCGGGATTATATTTCGAGAAAACAATCGGTTCTTTCGAAAATGGTGACTGAGAAGTTTGGTTTGATATGCTGACTTTAATAGTAAAATAAAAAGTTGAACCTTCGCCCAAAACACTTTCTGCCCATATTTTTCCATTCATTAAGCCAACAAGTCGCGAGCAGATGGCAAGCCCGAGTCCTGTTCCGCCATACTTGCGGAAAGTGCTTGCATCAGCCTGAGAAAATGCTTTAAATAAACGATCCATTTGATCTGCCGGAATTCCGGTTCCGGTGTCGAGCACTGCAAATTGCAATTCAATTAAATCATTTTCCTGTTTAATTTTATTTACCGAAATAATAATATGCCCTTTCTGAGTAAATTTAATTGCGTTGCCAGCCAGGTTAATAAGCACCTGCCTCAGCCTTGCTTTATCTCCGGTAATTATCGGGGCAATTTCCTTATCAATGTTAAAAAGAAGGTCAATGTTTTTTTCCTGCGCTTTATAATAAAGAATATCAAAAGTTTCTTCAATGCATTTTTTCAGCTCAAACGGCTGCGATTCCAATTCCATTTTATCCGATTCGATTTTCGAATAATCAAGTATGTCATTAATAATCTGTAAAAGCGCCTCTCCGCTTAACTGGATGGTATCCACAAATTCGGTTTGCTTCTGGTCAAGCTTTGTTGTTTTTAATAAATCGAGCATGCCGATTAAGCCGTTTAACGGGGTGCGTATTTCATGGCTCATCGTAGCAAGGAACTGTGATTTGGCGGTGGTAGCTTTTACGGCTTCTACTTTAGCTTTAAATAATTCTTCCTCAAAAATTTTACGTTCGGTAACATCGCGCGAAAAATAAGTTACACCGGTAATGGTTCCGTTTTCAGAAACAATAGGATGCAATGATGTTTCATAATGCTTTATTGATTGATCAGAAAAAGTCACGGTTTCATCGGTTGAAATTTTTTCTCCTTTCATAGCACGCTCATGTAATTGCAGCCACTTTGTTTTCTGAATGTCGTTCATCACATCTTTGAGGTTCATTCCTTTGGTTGGCCTGATTTTACTTTCCTCGAAAAACTTTTCACTAAAAGCTGAATTCACAACAATAATCTGAAGGTTGTAATCAACAGAGCAGATTGCATCATTGGTATTTTCAATCAGCGAAACAACATTTTCGTTAACCTGTTTTAATTCTTTTTCAATATTTTTCTGTGGAGTAATGTCTTCAATAACCACCAATGCCTGCCTGCCGGGACCATTACCCGTAAACAGCGAAGCGTTAAAGCTTGTCCAAATTATTGCGCCATCCTTGCGGATAAGCCGTTTTTCCTTTCTGACTGAGGTAACATTTTGCGTAAGAATATTTTTAACCTCATCGTTCTTGCTGATCAGGTCATCTGGGTGAGAAATATCGCTGAAGGTGAGAGAACTTAATTCCGACTCATTATAACCGATAATTTCTGAAAATGCTTTATTCACTGAAACAAATTTTTCATCGCGGTTTATAACCGTCACACCAAAAAGGTCTTCATCAAACAGTTTATTAAATGCCGGTTGAAAATCATTAAGCAATACATCTTTCTGCTTTGCGGGTGTAATGTTCCGTATCACCCACAGGTTATCTATGCTTTCGTCAATAGGGCTTTTTATTTTCTTTCCCGAAAAGGAAAGCCACATTTCCACGCCCGGCCTGAAGGTTAATTTGGATTCAAATGTTTTTACAAACTCTTTTTCACCAAAGTCAATAGCCAGGTTGTTATTTAAAATGGTGAATAATTTATTTCCTGTTAAAAGCTCCTGCTGCGTAAATCCAAGCAGGTCGCAAAAATTATTGCTGATGAGCTTTACATTTCCATCATTATTGCACACTACAATTCCTTCATCAACATTTTCTAAAAAATATCTTACTTCAAGCGCGCGTGCTTCCGCAAGCTCTCTTTGCCTCTTATCGCGGCTGATGTCCTGTAGCCTGCAGTATAATAAATTTTGTGCACCGGGAATTTTTGTAATGCTTACGTTAAACGACAACGAAGTTCCTTTTTTGTTGCGAAAATTAATTTCGCGGTTAATAAATTCATTCCTGTCAACACTCGCAAGCAGCGAAGCAAGCTGCACATCTTTTCCAAGCAAGTCGTCAAGGTTGAAATTTTCAAGCTCCCTGCTATTATTCATTTCAAGAAGAGAAAGTGTTTTTTCATTAGCATCTCCTGCTTTGCGTGTCAGCACATCAAACAATATCCAGGCATCACCGGATTTGTTAAAAACATCAGTCAGAATTTTTTCGCGGTCAATTAATGACTGCTGCAGGCGTAACCGGTAAAGCTGGTACGAAACACAAATAAGCATTACCGTTAATACAAAAACAAAAAAGAAAAAGGGGCTGATACCCGAACCCGAGAATGTAATAAATGCATATTCGAGAACGGCAAGCACAATCACATTGTACAATACCACAAATAAAACACGGTTGAGGTGCAGGTTGCTGAATAATACCAGCGTGATGATGGCAATTTCATACCGTGTTCTGAAGCTGTTGATATAAAAAAATGCGATAAGATGGATGGTTGCCAGCAGGAAAAACAACCCGGCAATTGCCGAAATATTTTTTCGTATGAATCCTGTGAAAAATGAAATGATGAATAGCAACAACGGAATTAATGCAAACCACGGGCGCGGAAGCAGAAATTCTTTGAACGATTCTGCCGGGTTTATAAAAGACGAAAAGAAATAGGCTATGGCAAACAAGCCAAAAATTCCACGGTAATAATTCAGCTCGAAATCACCGGGGCGGCTTCGCGATTCGCTCAATCGGAAAATATCATTAATCATTACCCGGATTTTTAGTTAGGTAAAGTTTATTTTTTATAACCACGGAGGCACGGAGAGCATTGAGGTTCACGGAGCATTCTCCGTGCTTCTTTGTGTTCTCAGTTTCTCTGTGGTAATTTTTTTATCAAAGCAATTACGAAAGATATTAAATAAAACATTGACTTGTGGATACTATTTAACATCCCTCAATCCCGTGCCAATGTTTGCTTATTGCTTTATTATCATACAGAAAAGACAGAAAAATGTTGCGGATTCAGGAAAATATTTTCAGAAAAACAGAACCTTTTATTTAACCGGGCGTAGAAAGGAAATTTTATTTTTCCCGGAAATATCGGTAGGTTAAGTGTCCGGCTGTTCAGCTTTCGATTCAGCGGTTTTTTGTTCTTCAGGTTCCGGTGCTTCCTTTGGTTCTTCTTCTTTCGTAATGATATCCTTGAGCAAGCCGTACCAGGAAATTATTTTTTTCATATCGGATACATACACGCGCTGGTCATCCATAGTTGGAAAAACCGATTTGAAATATTTTTTCAGCTCGGCAGGTTCCGATTTCGGATTTACCGGTACATCGTTCCCGTTTTTTTCTTTAATCGTCAGCAGCACTTCTTTAAGCGGTTTATCGCCATCGGTCATAAACATGCTGATGTCATCGAGCATGCTGATTTGTTGTGTTGTACTGATAACGGTACGCTTCTTATCGGCTAACGATTCAACAACAAACCCCGATTTGGTTTGCGTAACTACTTTAAATAACCCGCCCTGTCCTGAAACAGACATGATTCCTTTTAAGCTCATTTGGATTAAAATAAATTAAGAATTAAGAATAAAAAATTAATAATTATGAAGTATGAAATTCAAAGGTAGAATATTTCTTATTCTTTCACCAGTTTGGTTCTGTAAATATTTTCTGCTGTGGAAAGCTGAACGATATAAACCCCTTCCGAAAAATTTGAAACATTCAATTTTATTTCTTGTGTCTTGCTACCTGATACTAATATCTTTTCATAAACCTCCCTGCCAAACAAATCAAACAACTTCAAACTATTCAAACCATTTTCTAACCTTGAAGTCTCTATTGTAACAGTCTCCTTTGCCGGATTCGGATAAATCGCTAATTGCCCACTGCCGCTGCCTCCTGCCAACTCACCCAAGCCCGTAAACTGAACAATCTCCGTCACCGCAGTATTCGTCTGCACCGGTGCATTAAAATCAAAATAAATAAACGCAGTGTTCAGAATTTCATCACCCGCAACAAGTGTTGTTTTCGGTTTTACTCGGTAGCGTACAAATCCATGACTGGCGGGTTCATTTACATTGCTATCGGGTAAAAGAATATTATCAAACTTAAATTCCATGTTACGTTCCCATGGGATCCAGCTCATGTTTACTGGATGTGATGATGCAACAAATTCCAGCGTGTTTAATTGCAATTTAAATGTATCAATTGGATTAAGCACTTTCACATTAAATGCCGTATCGTTACCAATGTTTTGGAAATAAATAATATATTCAAGATAGGGTGCGTTGGTAAGCTGTATTGTTATAACCGTGTCCTTATCAACAAGTATTGCATTGGGGTCAACAGGTCCAGTTATATGAACCTCCCAGTAAGAATAATTGCATGCGGGGTTTGCATCACCTGCAACGGGTTCAATCCTGACCCCTGAATTTATTAATGTGCCAACAGGCGTTCCCACATTTACATTTACCGTTACCAAAATATTTCCCGTTTGAAATGGAGCAACCGTTCCGATATTCCAAATCACACTATCTGTTGTAATTGAAAAAGGAGTTACGTTTGAAGAAACATACATTACGTCATTATCCCGGAAAAAAATCACACTGCAATTGTTAATAGTTGTTGTTCCCACATTTTCATAATTTATCATGTAGCTTGCATTAAATCCGGCACGTAAAGGGCCAAGCGGTGTAATGGTAACACACAAATCATTAAACACTCCTGTGGGTTGAAACGCAAAATCGTTTAGGGAATCGGTTTGCTGGATGCCTAGAAAATATGCGCTATGTGTTGTGGGAACAGTATTGTAATAATTTATTGAGACAGGAGAAACAGAAAAATTGCCGGAGTCCAAAACAGATGTTGAGTAAAATCCATTCTGCTGTGAAAAAGAAAACCTGCTTGTATTTATTTCTGTAACCTGTTTATTTATTATATCTGGCTCACCCATATCCTGTACATTATTGTTGTTTGCATCAATAAATAATTTTCCTGTTATTAAATTATAGTTATCAGTCAGTTTTACTACCCAGAAATCCCAACCTCCTCCTAAACTGTTTTCTGCTTTATCTCCTGAAATATTAGAACCAGAAACGCCACTACTAATATAATTCCCATCAGCAGTTTGATAAAGTGAATACAATAAATCATTCATGCTTCCTCCAATAGAATTTTGCCATTCAATATTTCCAGAGAAATTGAGTTTAACTATCCAGAAATCACCATTGCCAGAACTATATTCCGTTTTATTGCCAGAAATTGAAGATGCGGAATAGCCACCGCAAAGGAATCCACTATCCAAAGTTTGTTGAACGGTAAATAAGTCATCATAAGCATTTCCTCCAATTGTTCTCTGCCACATTATATTGCCTAATGAATCTACTTTCACGAGCCAATAGTCATAGTGTCCATAACTGTTTTCAGTTTTATCGCCTGAAATACCTGAATTGGAAAAGCCACCCAAAATATATCCCCCATCATTGGTTTGCTGAACTGAATTTAAATTATCTAAACTATCTCCACCAATAGTGTTTTGCCATATGATATTACCTAAGGAATCAAGTTTCAAAATCCAATAATCCCATTGTCCAAGTGAATTTTCAGTTTTATCACCGGAAGCTGAGGAACGAGATGCGCCCCCACATATATATCCTCCATCTATTGTTGCCTGAATGGATGTTAATTCCTCATCCAAATTTCCACCAATGGAATTCTGCCACTGAATGTTCCCAATTGAATCTAATTTTACAACCCAATAGTCTCCCGATCCAACATTATTTTCAGTTTTATCACCTGAAATACCCGAGTGTGAACTCCCTCCACATATATAGCCTCCATCATTAGATTGTCTTATGCATCTTAAGTTATCGTAATTACTTCCTCCAATGGTATTCTGCCACTGAATATTTCCTGATGAATCGATTTTCACTATCCAGTAATCATCAAGTCCATTGCTGTTTTCAGTTTTATCACCTGAAATGTCCGAATTAGAATTTCCTCCACATATAAACCCACCGTCTGTGGTTTGTTGAATAGAATATATAATATCGGTTTCGTTGCCGCCAATTGTATTTTGCCATTGTATTCCTCCGCTACTATCTAGTTTTACTATCCAGTAATCATAACCACCTATACAGTTTTCAGTTTTATCACCTGAAATGCTTGAATTGGAAAATCCGCCCAAAATATATCCTCCATCATTTGTTTGCTGCATGGAATAAAGGTTATCATTTAGACTCCCCCCAATCGTATTCTGCCATTCAATTTCCTGCGCAAAAGAAAAATTAAAAAGCAGGAGGCAGAAAAAAAGAAGTGTGAGTGTTTTTTTCATCGAGTAAAATTCAAATCAAAACTACACTTAATTCCCATTCAAAAAACACCGCTTCAAAAAATCATTCAAACAGCGTATAAAAAAATTCCCCTCTCCGTTAAATAATGGAAAGGGGAATTCGAAAACCAACGCAAGCGCGCGTTATCCTCCAAACACCACGGTAACAATATCGCTTTGCTGACCAACCTGCTCGTCATTAATAACTCCAACGCCCATGTATTCGCGGGTTTCGGGTTTCGAAGGGTCGGCTAACGGTCGGGTATCCACGTAAGGTGTGCGTGTATCGAGCGCAAGAAACTCCCAAACGGGCGCTCCTTTGTTACGAGAGAAAAATTTTATTCCCTGCACGCCCTTCTTCGCAAAATCGAGCTTCACCTGGCCCGGAAAAGTTTGCGCTTTAAATTCAGGTTTATAATTCACCTGGTCAAACCTTGTTTCATCGCCAATCACGCCAAGGTCTTCGCCAATGGCTGTGGTGTAATTGGAGTTGGTTTTCATGTTGGCAACTCTTTGCTGGACAAGGGGCAAATCGGTATTCAGGCGCGCGTCTTTAACAGCGGTTTGCTCCTGCGCATCGCGCTGCACCTGGAAGTTGAGTTCAATTTCGGCAATCATCGCATCGCACAAGTTTTGCTGTGCTGTGATTTCAGCCGCTGTCAAACCCAAAGTAGCACCATGAGTTGCAAGTTTAAGTTTGTAATTTTTAAGCCAATTAACGAGGTCGTTCTCGGACCTGGGTAAATAATATTTTTTAGACATGTTCTTTAAGATTTAAATTGTGAAATTGATGAAATTGATACTGTTTTTTGAATTAGTATTGAAAATCAAGCACTTCCTGTCACAGGTTCACGTGATCCTGCTACAGGTTGATGTGGTGGAGTCGTTCCGGCACGTGCCGCAGCGACTCCGTCACGTGGTGCCCTGGCGGAAGGACGTTACGGAGTAAGGAAATGATGTGGTAAAATGAAAGCGGCATGTGCCCGAATGGCTGCGTGAAGCCACGCTGTCGCGGAGTGATGCCGCTGAATTACGGAGCGAATCCGTGGAATAACAAAGCCAAAGCGAAAAAGTACAAACAGGCAAGATGCTCATCTCAACAAAATTTGAAGGAGCTAAGATAAAATGTTTGAAATTAAAAAACAAGCAAAAGATTTGAACAGGTAGAACAAAAAAAACCGGCTCATCGCTGAACCGGTTTCTTATCTTTTTTATTTTACTTGATACTTGATACTTGCTACTTATTTCACAACCGTAAATTTATCGTTATATGTTTTTCCGTCCGCATTCAATTCATAAAAATAAATTCCGTTTTGCAAATTGGAAACATTTATTTTGATTTCGGATTTCGGATTTCGGATTTCGGAATTGAGAACCTCTCTTCCCGAAACATCATATATTTTAAATGAACATTTGTCTCCGAACTCTGAACTCCTGACTACTAACTCATTTTGCGCAGGGTTTGGGTAAACTGTAAACTCCGAACTGGTTACTGCATACTGGTCAATCCCCGTAGTTATATTATTATAATGCACCTGTGCGCTGTCGGCATTTTCCTGCAAATCGGCAAGATCATCGCCTGCAATAATTGCAAACGCAACTACAACCGAATCGCCCGGGGCTAACGAGAACGGGCCGCTGCTTACTACATCGCACACATCGTTACCAGTTCCGGCTCCGCCCGCGGCAGGGCGGTTGGTGCTGAGCGTAGTGTATTTCTCAGCCGAAGTATAATCGGTGTACATATCAATGCCGCCACCACCACCGGTTACATTGTCTAAAGCATAATGTTTCCACGGCCCTGTTGTAAGCAGTTTAATTCCTGCATACAAGCCGTTAGCCTGGGTGCTCCACACATAGCCCATTTTGCGGGCTGCATCTTCACCGGCTTTGTTCAATGTGTAATCCATCACATCCCAGTCGGCAAAAATTCCTGCATACAATGATGTCAGCGAAGTGGCTCCTGTATCTTTAATGCTGTATTCCACAATAATATATTTACGGTTACCCGGGGTGCTCCATGCGTATGTTTTGTGCGTGGTGCGAATTTTTAATGAAGGTGCCGCACCGTTATCGCTGAATTTCCCGTACAAATCAAATTCAGAAACTACTGATGGAAGTGTTCTTGTAATTCGTAATGACGATTGAAAATCGGTGTCGAATGTACCCGCAGCGGCACGCATCATATCCGAAACCTGGTTGTTGTTGCCAATCATCGGTCCGCCATCATAAACCATTTGGTTTCCGAGATAATTAAAACCAAGCCCTTCGGCCTGCCCGGTAGAGTTCCAGAATAATTGCCCTTTGCTCGTTTGGGTGGTCGAAACATCATTAATGGTGATATTAATGTAATCCACATTAACAGTTTCTTCAATCACCTGAAAATCGTTATACGAGCCATCAACGAAAGTGAGCTTAAGCGTTACTGTGGTGTTAAGCGGAGTGCCCGCGTTTATTTTAATTGCGAAAGGGGAGGAGGCATTATTTACTGTAGCCAGGGTTCCCAATGCGCCAATCATATAGCTGTTATTCAAAATAGTTACATATGGTGATGTGCTGCTAAGGGTAACGTTAAGGTTAGTGGTGGCAGCCAGGTAATTTTTAAAATCACCGCTTATGTTAATGGTATCACCAATCACAAACGAATCGTCATTATTATCTGTCGAAAATTTATTTTCAAAACGGATAGAAGGTGGATTTTGTACCACTGCATTATAAAGATTAATGCGTCCTCTTCCCAGCTTATCCTGGTAAACACCATTTCCGGCAACGCCATAAATATTATCGCACGTCATGCGAAGCTGCTCACCCGCTTGTAATGCATTGTAAGCAGGGAACTGCGAACGCACCAGCGCAGCAGCGCCAGCGCAAACTGGCGATGCCATGCTCGTTCCGCTCGAGTAGCCATAGCCGTTATTATAATAGGTCGCGTAAATGTTCGAGCCGGGTGCGCACACATCAATATTAATTCCGTAGTTAGAGAAGCCTGATTTTCCATCGTTCGATTGTGTGGAGGCTACTGATAAAACATATTGATAGGATGCCGGGAAAAATACGGTTTCATTTCCGTCATTACCCGCAGCGCAAACAACAAGCGCATCTTCGTTATTGGTTGCATACGTAACGGCATCCTGCCCGAACGATCCGCCACCCGCACTTCCCCACGAACAGTTAATTACCGAACATCCGTGATCGGCAGCATAAACAATTCCCTGGTAGCCTGCCACGAGATACGTATTAGGATCTGATGCCATGGAAGCTTTAACAGGAAGAAATTTACAGTTAAATCCGGGGCTTGCAACGCCTGTACCATTATCAGTCGCAGCAGAAGCACAACCCGAAACGTGCGAGCCGTGTGCCTGTTGGCCGCCTCCGCCATCTACCATCGGGTTGTTATCATTATCAGCCATGTCATAACCACGGTAGTTATCAACGTATCCGTCACCTTCATCGTCTATACCATTAATAGGATCAGCATAATTATATTTAAGATTTGGCTCCAAATCCGGGTGATCCCAGTCTGTACCCGTGTCAACAATTCCAACTACAACATTTGTATCGCCCATGGTAACATTCCATGCCAGGTAAGCATTAATTTTTGTTAAAGCGTATTGCAACCCGGTATTAGGATCGTTTGGATTGTATAAAAGATGCGGAACATAAAACGGCTCGGCATATTCAACCTGCCCGGTCGAAATAATATTATTGATTGCCTTTTCGAGATTTACATTTGACGTAAACTGTAATTTATAAATTAGTGAAAGGTCAACCAGCTTTTGCCCGGCAGCATTGCGTTCCTGTGCCGGTGCGGTTTTATTTGGAAATATTTTTTCCGTAGTGGTTGTACCCAGCCTGCTGAAAACCAATTGCAATTGTGCAATGTTTACCGAAGTACGGCTGCATTCATTTCTGAATTCAGGCTTCATTTTAAATACAATTGTATTAGCAAGATAATCGGTTTCGGTTAAACCGGATGGCATCCTGAAAGCTGCTCTGGCAGTGTTGCGGTTGTTTTGTGCCGATGCAGCAGAAAGCATTAAGCATAACGAAATAACTAATGTAAATTTTGATTTCATGATTTGGTTGATTGGGGGTTTAATTACAGCACGAAGTTAACGCCTTCCGGCAAACCGTACAAGAAGTGAAGGAGATTATTTGAATATTCCAAAAAACGTATTGATTCTAAAAGCAAAACCCGTCACGCCTCAGGCGTGACGGGTTTTGAATATTTTCAATTCAACCTAGAGTTTTAATACTCCCACATATCATGTTCCATATTTGTAATCTGGTCTTTTATGCGCTGCGCTTCAAGCAATGCATCCATTCCCTGCCTGTAATCTTCAATCCGTCTGTCAAACACATTCGACTCTTTCATTATATAACTGCTGAACATTCTTTTTTGAAAAATGTCATCGTACGTTCTTCTTTCGGCATCATTGCCGCGGTTAAAACATTCGGCATTCGCAAATATCTTACGCGCTTCAGGAAAGTAAATCCAGTAAATAGGAACCTTTTTAGCGCCTTCGCGTGTATTTCCTTTTTCATCCACTTCAAATATCAGGGGTGCAATTCCAATTATTCTCACATCCATTACCGAACGCTGCTTGTCAAAAAACCATTCTTCTTTTATACGATAACCAATTACCTTATCGCGCGAAAATGTGCGGATAATAACCGTATCAATTTCATTGTATGGCGGCTCAGGATCAGTGTAGGTTGTGCTGTCAATGCCCGCCCCGCCAACTTTATTCAGCATATCTTCTGTCATTGGCATGGTAAACTCATCATCCAAAGTTGCATAAGCCTGCAAGGTTCCTTCTTCAACAGCATCAAATATAATATCAATAAGGCTCTTACGGTCTTTCATGGTTTTGCTCAATGGGTAACCAAAAGGAAGGTTCATTTTTTCCTTTAAATCTATAACTCTCCATATTTTTTTCGACCACATCACATCAGCTTCTCTTAAGTAAGGATAAGACACTATCTGGCGTGCAGGGTAATGTTCGCGAACGTAAATACCATCTAATACATTTTGTGAAAACGCAGCCGAACAAATACACGTTAACACGAACAGGGTAACGATTTTTGTTTTTATCATGGATTTCATTATTTTAATATTCACTGATCAGTTTAATACGAAGTTTAACGGACTAAGTGACCTTGTGGTTCCATCCGGACCCGATGCTCTTATATATTCGAAGTAAACCTTGGTTCCGATGGGAGAGGTATTAATTAACTCTTTCATTTGTGAAGTAAGCAAATTAGAAGGGCTGTCTATTTCAATAGGATCCCTGCCTTTTCTCACCATGGTCATCTTAAAGGTTTTTACCTTAAAATATAATTCGAAATCAAAGTTCTCCATTATAGAAACAATACCAGGCTGTGCTGCTAAAAGGTTTTTATTAATAGGTCCTCCTTTAGAATTGGCGCATTTTGCTACCGGATCGGGCACGCGCTTAACACGGTACTTCATGTTTCCCATTGGCAGGTTCTTACCATCCATTTTTGCAGTTGCGCTTATTAAGCACTCTCCCTGTGTCGATACCTTGGCAATATAATGGCCGCCACCTAATTTTGGATCGCGTACCAGGGAACCACCACCTCCGGAAATTGATGCCGTAACATTATCATTAGCTACACCGGGAACAGATATTGACATAGGATTATCCACACCTATATAGAGTACATTCATTTTATCCGCTGAGATAACAGTTGAAGGCTTTGCTGCAACATATTCAGCAGTGAAAGGATATTTTTCTTCAGCATTTGTAACCGGGTTTTTTACGGTTATTAAACCACCCCATTTCTTTATACCTTCTGAAGTAGCTGAAACTTCATATTTTCCCAAACCGCCAGAAACCGGAATGGGTGTTGCAGTACCTCTCATTACTCTTTTAACCGTATCCACATCCCCGATTTCAATTTTAGGGTCGGCTGTTGAACTCATTGCGGCAAGAAAAACATCAGCTTGGTATTTTTGCCCTAACAAAACATAACTTGTTGGAGCAATAACGCGGGCTTGCAGTGTATCGAATTTATACGATGTTTTGGTAATATCCTGGTAAAGGTGATTGATAACTTCTGATTCGGCATTTTTAACATCAGCCTCCATTTTGGTTAATAATGCAACTGTTGCTACAACAGGGTTATGATAAAAATTTGCCATTTCCCATGTTTTCTTATTGTCTTCTTTATAAATCCGGCTGCTTGGATCAGGATCTTTGGTTGTGAGCATTTCATCTAATCGTGTCTTGAACCTGGCCTGGTCTTTAGGTGCCAATATTTTAAGAATTGACTGCTTATAGATTTCAATATTATTTTTAAGTTCAGTAGCAGTTTTACCCCGACCATCATTGGCATCGCCTAACATGTGATAAGTAGGAACATCATAATTCTCTTTTTGTTCCATTTCAATCAAAGGAGGAACCGGATCTCCCTCATCGATTTTGTCTGCCAGTTTTACCAATTCTTTTTTCAGATTCTCAATATAAGTTGATAATGTTTCAGCTCCTTTCTTTGTTGCCATAGCACCGTCATAATACGGTTTTGTTTTAACCGGATCATTTTTCATGGCCGCCTCAAAGTCAGAATAGGTTCTGCCATTTTTATCCGTAGTATTCTTATTAGATACCTCCAGACTATCATTAACTGTAACGAAGGCATTAATAATTTCCTTTGATACGTTAAGTGCAAGGAGGGCGGTAAGCACCAGGTACATCATGTTAATCATCCTCTGTCGAGGGGTAAGTTTCTGACCCGCCATATTATTTTACTGGTTTGTGGTTGTGGTTAAAATTAAATAGTAAACGATTCTAATGAAATATTATTACCTGTTTGGATTCATGGTCATTGCTGACAACATATTTCCATAAACAGTATTAAGTGACGATAAATTTTTGGCAAGTTTTGCAACTTCATCTTTATACTTTTTGGTATCATCAAGTGATGAATTCAGGTTTTCCATTAATTGATTAATGCCTTCATAAAACTTTGATGTCTGTTTCATGTGTGTAGCTGAATCCTGCAATTGCAATTCATAATTTGCATTGAGTGCGGCAAGATTTCTTCCTACACTTTTAAGTTGATCGTTATATACTTTTACATCTTCTGAAGACGATTGCATTTCATTCATTGTCTGAGCTGCTTTGTCATAAGATTGTGTAAGCGTAGTTAACGACTTAGCTGCTCCTTTGGCGCTTTGTGCAAATTCATTGGTTGCCACGGACGCATCGGAAAGATCTGAAAGTTTAGCCGTATTTTCACCTAACCTTGTCAAACCGGTTCCCAAACTCTGGATTAACTCCGGACCTATTTTAGCATCTGCAAGCATTCTATCTAATGCCTGTGCGACCGGATCAATTTTCTTTTTCTTGCCTTTTTCATAACCTGGTTCATGCATGCCGGCTAATTCAGGATAAACCAAAGACCAGTCAACATCTTCGTGCGGAGGCTCGAAAGCGGAGAAGAAGAAGATAATAGCTTCGGTACCTAAGCCCAAAACAAGAAAGAATCCTGCACCAGGATAGTGCTGAATTTTAAAAAGAGCGCCTACAATTACAATTGATGCGCCCCATCCATAAAGACGGGCCATAAAAGTTTTAAACTTTTTGCCGGAGGTTAATTGAGCAAGTCCCATAATTTTTTAATTGTTGTTAAATAGTTGATTAATTAAGGTTATAATTATGAATTTATAAAGTAAGTAATGGTAAACATCAAAAATCAAAAATCAGATTTATCTCTTCCCATAAAATCCATTACACATCTGAATCCGATGTAGCACTTTGCAGTGTCCTGGTATTCGTAAGTACGCGTACCGGTTTGAAGATAGAATCCGACATCTTTCCATGAACCGCCTCTTATCACTTTTCTTTTTAAAGCAACAGGATCGGAATCTTTTGCATCATATTCATAATGCGAATTAAGGTCGTGCGTAAAATTATATGCCGATTCGTCAAAAGCATCACTGGTCCATTCAGCTACGTTTCCTGCCATACAATATAGACCATAATCATTTGGCCAGTAAGAAGTAACTTTTACAGTATAAAATCCACCATCATCTAAATAATTTCCACGCATTGGCTTGAAGTTTCCAAGAAAACATCCCCTGCTGTTACGAATATAAGGACCTCCCCAGGGATAAGGAGACAGTTCCAATCCACCTCTTGCCGCATATTCCCATTCTGCTTCGGTTGGCAAGCGGTAAGCCTGAACCGTAGTTTCGTCATTTGATAACAGATAGCTGTCAAGCAACTGTGAACGCCAAATCGTAAATGCGCGTGCCTGCTTCCATGTTAAACCAACCACCGGGTAATCATCATAGGCAGGGTGCCAGAAATAACTGCTGGTAATTGGATCATTAAATGAATAAGTAAAGTCATGAATCCAGGCTAAGGTATCAGGATAAACATTAATAATATCTTTCTTTATGAAAACCGAGCGATCGGTTTTGCCTTGCTCGCGGTTTTCACGCTGAGCGGCTGCTTTTAAATCAATCCAGTAATATTCGAAATTTAATTTACGGGTATCAATTTCTTTTCTGCGATAAAACCTTTCGCTTTCAGGAAGGAATAATTCTGCCAATGTTTCGACATTTTCTTCTTCATCCCATTTTATTTTTGCTTTCCAGTTAATTCTTTCTCCATATTCGCCTTCCTCAATCAAATGTTCACCTCCAATAAGACGGTGAGCCATTGAATCTCTGACCCATTCAACGTATTGGCGATATTCATTATTTGTAATTTCGGTATTATCCATGTAAAAAGCATGAATAGAAACCTGGCGGCTTTGAGCAACCAAAGCATAAGGAACATCCTGATCGCTGGGCCCCATTAAATAAGATCCCGATGGTATGAAAACCATTCCATATGGATCTGCCTGGTACCATCTTTCCCGATTGCCCGCACCCACCAATTGCCCCCGGTTACCACCTCCGCAACTGCTTAAAATCAGCAGAACACAGGCACTAATGATTAAGTTTTTCATTTTCCGCAAGTTTAGGTTATATGCTAAATTTATTCAGTAACGTTAAATTTACAAATTTATTGTATTCAGGCATTTCTTTGTCTTTCCATTAAGAAACGTCATTCTCAAAAATAAGTTACTGTACTGCTTATTATTATTTATTCTTATAGAAATCTTACGTTTTTAATTACAGGTGGTATTTTCTTAATAATTTTATAACAATATCCAAGCGTAATTTCATGAGTACCACCAGTGTAATCTTTAATATTAGAGGTGGTTACATCGTAGGAGTATCCAATCCGGAGATTTTGAATGAGATTAACTCCTGCCATAATAACAACTGCATCATCAACCCGATAGGATCCTCCAAGCCAAAACCTATTATTGAAATGAATATTTGCATTAATATCAAAGATAGTTTTTGCCGGGATTGATTTAACAAATACCGATGGCTTAAGAGCAATGGATGGTGTTAAATTTAAACTGGCTCCGACAGTACCATAAAGGTGATTAACCACCCCTGTTGAAAAGTCGCCATAGTTAATTTCTCCCTCTAAAATATGTGTTGCAGAAAATCCGGCATAAAAATGTTCGGAATTATAGAATGCGCCAGCACCCAAATCAAATTTATTACCGCTTACATTTCCCTGCGGAATAGACTGATCGCCCAGATCAACAGGATTAAACACTCCACCATTGCCAACTAATCCGCCTTCAAGAGATTTTTGGAGTAACCCGGCATCAACACCAACTGCAATTTTACCTGCGCCAACATCAAACCTGAGCGCATAAGCTAACTTAGCATTAAAGCTTTTTTCAAATCCTAATTCATCCATCATCAGCGTAAGTCCTAAGCCACCGTGTAAAAATTCTACAGGTGCATCAACTGATAAGAGAAATGTTTTAGGTGCACCGTCAAAATCAACCCACTGGTTTCGGTAAAGCAAACTGGCGCAGATTGCATCATTTGCTCCTGCCGTTGCAGGGTTTGGCTGTAACATGTTAAACATGTTTTGACTGAATTGCGGATCTTGTTGTGCAAAAGAAAATGTGTAAGCAACGAGGAAAATAAACAATAAAAATATTTTTTTCATAGCGCTAGGTTAGGTTTTTTTGGTTTTGTGGTGGCTTGTGGTTTATAAACGGGGGTAAAGTAACTAAATAATTTAATTATTAGCAAAACAATTAAAATTTAAGAAATTAACAATGGTCGTGAAAATCAGCTATTATAGGTGTAAAAATAATAATTTGTTTCATATATTTATTATTTTTTAACAATTCTAAAATAAATGAGGTATTCCTTACGCAATAACTTAAGATTAATTTTATTTATTATAGATATTTTTATTAAGTCATTTTTTGAAGTGCCTGCCACCACCGGTCAGGAACTTCATTGTTACATGCTTGTTCATAATCTTTATACGAACAGGGTAAAAAACTATGCCTGATAAGGCGGTTTTTAGATTTATCAGATGGTAATTCCATCCACCAACGTTCGGTTTGCTTACTCTTAAGAAAAATTATTTCCTGCTTGTTTCCTGAAATGGGAACGCGATAAACGGTAAAACCCTGGGCACTTTGAATAGGCATATCTTTTTTTCGATTTGTGAAACCTTCAACAAAATACCAAACCATTTGTGCTATAAGGCTTGCCGTTTGTTCGTTTTTATCTTTTGAAAAATCAAATTCATAAATTCCCATTCCCGAAAGTTTATCACTTGCGCCCGCATACATCATTACCTGGCAGGCTTCTTCGCCATTAAATCCATTGGGGGAAGGATTAAAATTTGCAGGAGAATCGCCCGACCGGATGCACGACATATCAAATGTAAGAATATCGGCACCGCGTAAAATCGGTTCTACTTCTGTAAAATCAGTTCTCACCTGCCCAAGCCGGTATGTGTCAAAAAATAAATGCTCCATTAATTCAACCTGCTCTTGTCCTACAAAATAAGTTTGATGACCAATATTACTGTAATTAAAAAGATAATTTGGTTGCTTGAGAACAATTTTACCAAGCCATGTGTCTGAACGCATAGCATCATCGGGTCCACCCAAATCAAAACGCGAATCAATGCCGGTGATATTAATAACCTGTTCCAAATTTTCATAGGCACGGTAATGCGCATAAGTCAAGTCCTGGCTACCTCCTATTATTACAGGAAAAATATTTTTCTGCACCAATTCAGTTAATACAGATGCCAGAGCAAAATAAGTATCGTCAATAGTATGGCCGGGAATAAAATTTCCAATATCGGCAATCCGGCAAAACGTGTAGTGTTTTTTTAGCGCGTATAATTTTTTTCGTACCGCATCTGCTGCATGCTGCTGTTTGGATTTAAATGCCGAGCCCCTGTATTCGTTTACACCTATTATTACAATATCAACATCTACATCGGAAGGGAAATTATTTTTCTCGCTGAAAATTTTAATATGCTGCCGCAAAGAGTCGTGCTGCAAAAATTCTTTCGTTTCGAAGACGGAAAGATTTACCGGTTCAAATAAGTCGGCTATGTGCATTAACTAATAAATGGTAAGTGGGCAAAAATATACTTTGATTATTTCTTTTTGCCTTTTGGTTTTGTTTTTTTGTTAACAGGCTTTTTTGAAACTGGTTTTTCAGAAGAAGGTTTTTCTTCAGCCTGAGCTTTTGATTTAAATCTTTTACCTTCCGGTTCCTCCGAAAGTTTAAGAATCTCTTCGTAAGTAATCAAGCCGGGCTCTTTTGCTTTTGGAATTTTAATATTTCTCTTTCCGAAAGAAATATAAGGGCCCCATCTTCCTTTTAATACCCTGACCTCCGGATTTTCATCAAATGTTTTAATAATTCTTTCGCTATCAGCCTGTCTTTTTGCTAAAATTAATTCAATTGATCGTTCTTGGGTAATAGCGTACGGGTCATCGGTTTTTGGAATTGAACAAAATATACTATTGTGTCTAACATACGGGCCAAATCTTCCGATTGAAACAACTATTTCCTTTTCCTCGAACAAGCCGAGGTTGCGTGGAAGCTTAAATAAATCCATCGCTTCTTCAAACGTAATGGTTTCTAACCGCTGGCCTGTTCGCAAGCTTGCAAACCGGGGTTTCTCATCGTTCTCATCCATTTTCATCTGCACCATCGGGCCAAATTTTCCAATGCGTGCTGAAACCGTTTTGCCTGTTTTAGGGTCGATGCCCAGTATGCGTTCACCGCTTGCGCGCTCGGCAGTTTTTTCTGTCAGCACCACATCCTTATGAAACGGCTTGTAAAAATCTGCAATCATTTCCTGCCATTTCATTTTACCCTCCGCTATATCATCAAATTCCTTTTCAACATACGCGGTAAAATTATAATCGAGTACATCTTCAAAATTTGCAACCAGGAAATCATTTACAACGGCTCCTATATCCGTAGGAAACAATTTATTTTTTTCGGTACCGGTGATTTCGGTTTTTACAACTGCAAGAATGCGGTTATCCTTTAACGTAATCACATTATAATTCCTTTCCTTTCCCTGTCTTTCTTCTTTAAGCACATACCCTCTCTTTTGAATTGTAGAAATGGTTGGTGCATATGTTGACGGGCGACCAATACCAAGCTCCTCCAATTTTTTTACCAGGCTGGCTTCAGTAAAACGCGCGGGCGGATATGTAAAACGTTCGCGGGCTTCAATAAAATCTAAATCGAGTTTCTGACCAATGGCAAGCGGAGGCAATAACCCGTCATTCGCTTCTTCTGAATTTTCATCATCAGTTGATTCGAGATACACCTTCAGGAAACCATCAAAGAGGATAACCTCACCGGTAGCCGTAAAATTTTCTTCCACCTTGTCTGGCTGAATCGTTACAATCGTTTTTTCTAATTGCGCATCGCTCATTTGCGAAGCAATGGCGCGTTTCCAGATAAGTTCATATAAGCGCTTCTCATTGTTTTCACCATCCACTGTCGGGTTTTCAAAATACGTGGGGCGGATGGCCTCGTGCGCTTCCTGTGCCGATGCCGATTTGGTTGTAAACTGGCGCGTGTTTACATATTCTTCGCCATACGATTTTGTAATTTCAGTTTTTGCCGCGTTCAATGCAAACTGCGAAAGGTTTACCGAATCGGTTCGCATATATGTTATAAGCCCACCTTCGTAAAGCCGTTGTGCAAGGAGCATGGTTTGCGCAACCGAAAATCCTAATTTCCGGCTGGCTTCCTGCTGCAGTGTTGAAGTAGTGAAAGGAGCAGACGGAGATTTTTTTGCCGGCTTCTTTTCGAGATTTGAAATGCTGAATTGCGCACCCAACAATTTATTCAGAAAATTTTCCGCTTCTTCTTTTGATTTAAATTTTTGGGATAAATCGGCTTTCAGGAAACGCGGAAACCCTTTTTCATCATGCACCAAAAAATTTCCGGTTACTTTATAATAGGAAGTCGAATTGTGCGAATCAATATCGCGCTCGCGTTCTACAATCAATCGTACAGCAACCGATTGAACGCGTCCTGCCGAAAGCGATGGTTTTATTTTTTTCCAGAGAATTGGCGAAAGCTCAAATCCAACCAGCCGGTCTAATATTCTGCGGGCCTGTTGAGCGTCTACTAAATGCTTATCAATATCACGAGGATTTTCGATGGCTTCTTTGATTGCAGTTTTTGTGATTTCGTGAAAAACAATTCTGCGCGTATTTGATTTTTTTAATTTGAGCGATTCGTACAAATGCCACGATATGGCTTCACCTTCGCGATCCTCATCTGTTGCAAGCCAGACTGTTTTTACATTTTTTGCCAGCTTCGATAATTCGGCAATAACATGTTTTTTGTCTTCGCTGATTTCGTAATTAGGTTCAAAATTATTTTCAATATCAATTCCTTTATCGCTTTTCGCCAAATCGCGCACGTGACCGTAGCACGATTTCACGGTGTAATCTTTACCGAGAAACTTTTCGATGGTTTTTGCTTTTGCCGGTGACTCTACGATGACTAAGTTATCTGCCATTCTTCTTTTTAAATGCTGAATGTTAAATTATGAATTATAAAAATCGAATCATAAATATTAATTCATAATTCATAATTTTTTTAAAGCGCGTGCAAAATAACTGATTTAATTTTTATAAAAACAAATTGGCCATTCGGGTAAATAATAAATTACAGCAAATGTTGAAAACTATTTATAAAAATAAATTTTGATTTTAAAATCAAAACTTCATTGATAAATTTGGAAAATGAATGTTGAAAAAAATAAAACTTTTTTCAGATGCCGAAACTTTATTTAGGGCTTGTGTGTCTTTTGCCGGAAATATAGTAGGTTTGGTGGAAGAATATTTTTAGCCGATGAAAAACCAATACTGCATAATCTTTTTTGTGTGCGCTTCATTTTGTTTAAATGCTCAAACGAATGAATCGCTCCCAGTTGAAGCATGGCTAGGGGGGAGTGATGGAATGTTAGAAGGATTATCTTTAGTGATTGAAGCTGATAGTGGTGAAAAACAAGTTAGTATTGGAGAAGAAAGCAAGATAACAGATAATAAGGGCGTTCAGAAAAAAGTGAAAAAATTTTATTTAGCCCTTCCTTTTAATCAGGAATTTACACTAGTATTTTCCAAGCCTGGGTTTATTACTAAACAAATTAGATTTGATACACATGCACCGATTGATAGAATTGAACAAGGTTTTTACCCGGTGAAACTTTGGGTTACTTTGTTCGAAAGGGATTCAATCAATGACTTTATTTTTACAGAGCCCGGGACTACTTATAAATACGTACCATTCAGAGATGATTTTTATATTGAAAATCACCCATCAAAACCAGTAGCTTTTTTGTCTTATAATAATGGAGTTAAAAAATTCCAGGAAGGAGATTATCCAGGTGCAATTAATGAATTTACAGAAGCATTAAGCTTTAATCCGAAGGACATTGATGCTTTATATAACAGAGCAGTTGCAAGGCTAAAACTTAAAGATACGGAAGGCGCTTGCATAGATTTAAAAGCTGTAAAATTATTAGGAAAGAATGATGCAGACCAACTGCTAAAAAAATATTGCGAGCAATCGCCTGGCAAGTAACATTTACCCTAACCCAAATTCAGATGGGGATTTGGTAGGTTTGTGGGAAATAATAAATGAATTAATTTTTAAAAATAAATGGGACTACCGTTAGACATTTTGAATTTCTTTAATGTATCTAATGCCAAGATTGGAATTAACGGAGGCGTTCCTCATACAGTGTCGGAATTCGTCAGTGGCAGGACAGATATTGACTATCTTGAGGTCAGTAGGATTTGCAAAAGATTTGAAAACGAAGGTTTGCTTGTTTACTGTGGAAATAAAACTGAGACACCTTTAACTGGTGATAGTTATTACAACTTTGGAATTAATAAAAAACTTGCTGCCGATGGTTCCTATGACTTTTTAATAAATGGATTTTTATCAATTAGAAATCATTTTGCGAATTCAGTTAGACCTGTAATTGTAAAAAAACGAGATGATGATCCTACCATAGGAACTTGTTTTGTAATTGGCAAAAACTGCATAGTGACAGCCTTTCATTGTATTGAAGAAATGGAATACATCAAAATTCCTCATTCGGAAGACAATTATGTTAAAGCAAAAAGAATTTGGACACCTAATGACATTAGGAAGGATATTGCTTTTATTGAACTCGAGAATGCTCCGTTTTCAGACATTCCGCATTTCAAAATTGGAAGAGGAGAAATTCTTGACCAAGTCCTTACTATGGGTTATCCTCAAGTACCAGTTTTTGACGCTATTCAACTCGCTGAAATTGTAACGATAAATACCACTATTAAATCTTCAACAGGTAGCATTGTTGGAAAAGACAAATCATATCTTGACGGCCAAGAGTATTTTCTAATTAATGCAAAAGTAAAAGGAGGAAATAGCGGAGGACCAATAATAGATAAGCTTGGACGAGTCGTAGGTATGCTAATTCAAATTCCTGCTGACCCTGATGATAATAAAAAATTAGACGTATTGGGGTATGGAATTGCAATTCCTGGAGTAGAAATTGTGAAAATATTTAGACAAATTATTGACGGTGACAATGCGGAGATTAAAAATATTAAATTTCAAAATCTGACTGAAGGGTTCAGCACTCTCTAAATAGGTGTGCGACTCAACACCCGGCAGGTAGGAATTCTCCTGCTGGGTTTTAAAATCTTTTTCTCAAAACCTATCAGGAGCTTCGCGACCTGACAGGTTAAACTCCACTGTTAAAAACTTTTTCCCTCCAATCTTTTCGCACTTTGTACTTTTACGCTCATGACTGTTCACCGTTCATTTGTAAAAAGCGCCACCGCAGCCAACGAAACGCCTTTGATGAAACAGTACCATTCCATCAAGGCAAAATACCCCGATGCGCTGCTGCTTTTCCGCGTAGGCGACTTTTATGAAACGTTTAATGAGGATGCGGTAAAAACGTCAAAAATTCTCGGCATTGTTTTAACCAAGCGCAGTAATGGCGCTGCCGCGCAAATGGATTTAGCCGGGTTTCCATACCATGCATTAGATACCTATTTGCCCAAGCTGGTTCGTGCCGGCATGCGTGTTGCCATCTGCGACCAGCTCGAAGATCCCAAAACCGCAAAGACCATTGTAAAGCGCGGAGTAACGGAGCTGGTAACTCCCGGTGTGGCATTCAGCGATAAAATTCTTGACCACAAAGCCAATAATTTTTTAGCCGTTATTCATTACGATGAGAAAAAATCCGAAAAAACGGGACAAGTTATTGGAATCGCATTTATTGATGTTTCCACGGGCGAATTTTTTGTAGCTGAAGGAAATGCTGAGCAGATTGACAAGCTGCTGCAAAATTTTTCACCGAGCGAAGTGGTGTTCCAGAAAAAACATACCAAAGATTTTATTAAACAGTACGGTTCTAAATTTTACACCTACCAGTTGGACGATTGGATTTTTAATTACGATTACGCGCGCGAAAACCTGCTGAAACATTTTGAAGTTGCTTCGCTTAAGGGTTTTGGAGTAGAAGACATGCCGCAGGCATCAACCGCTGCGGGGGCTGCTTTGTATTACCTCACGCAGATGCAGCAAAATGATTTGAAGCACATTTCAAAAATTTCCCGCATCGAAGAGGAACGTTATGTATGGCTCGATAAATTTACCATCCGCAATTTAGAGCTGCTTTCATCACCGCACGAAAAAGCAAAAACGCTGGTGGAAGTTCTGGATAAAACCATTTCACCTATGGGTTCGCGCATGCTCAGGCGCTGGCTGCTGATGCCGCTCAAGGAAATTGAAATCATTGAAGAACGTTTGGATGTGGTGAATCATTTTGTGCATCACCGCGATTTTTCGGATAAAGTGGCGCTGCATATTAAGCAGGTTGGCGATCTGGAACGGTTGATTTCGAAGGTAGCTATCCGTAAAATTAACCCGCGCGAACTTTTGCAGCTTAAGCGCGCGTTGAAAGCTATTGAACCTATTAAAGAGCAATGCAACATCAGCGATAACCAGAATTTGAAATTAATTTCCGACCAGCTGAACCCGTGCAAAACATTATCTGAATTAATTCAGACAACAATAAAAGAAGATGCTTCGGTTTTAATTCAAAAAGGAAATGTGATTGCAAACGGAGTTTCCGAAGAGCTCGATAAACTGCGCGAACTTGCTTTTTCGGGAAAAGATTACTTGCTGAAAATTCAGCAGCGCGAAAGCGAACGCACAAATATTTCATCGCTCAAAGTAGGTTTTAACAGCGTGTTCGGGTATTACATCGAAGTAACCAACGCGCATAAAAACAAAGTTCCTACCGAATGGATACGAAAGCAAACCCTTACGAATTGCGAACGGTATATTACCGCTGAGCTAAAAGAGTACGAGGAAAAAATTTTAGGTGCCGAAGAAAAAATAATGGCGCTCGAAGAAAAGTTGTACAATGAGCTGGTCGTAAAGATTGATGAATTTATTCTCCCCGTGCAGACCAATGCACATACCATTGCAAAGCTCGATTGCCTGCATTCATTTGCTGTTGCGTCCAACGAAAATAATTATGTACGCCCAAAGCTGAATGATGGATTTATTCTCGACATAAAAAAAGGCAGGCACCCTGTTCTGGAAAAGCAAATGAATTTGGGAGAAGAATATGTGGCAAACGATGTGTACCTCGATAACGAAACGCAGCAAATCATCATCATCACAGGTCCCAATATGAGCGGAAAATCTGCTTTGCTGCGGCAAACGGCTTTGATAGTAATCATGGCGCAGGCAGGTTGTTTTGTCCCGGCTAAATCAGCCGACATCGGGCTGACGGATAAAATTTTTACACGGGTTGGGGCTTCCGATAATATTTCTTCGGGCGAAAGTACTTTCATGGTGGAAATGAATGAAACAGCAAGCATCCTCAATAATATATCAGAGCGAAGCCTTGTGATACTGGATGAAATAGGAAGAGGCACCAGCACGTATGACGGAATTTCAATCGCATGGGCAATTGCCGAATACCTGCACGAACATTCCACCGCTAAACCAAAAACATTATTTGCCACGCATTATCATGAATTGAATGAAATTGCTGCATCGTATCCGCGCATAAAAAATTTCCACGTTTCGGTAAAAGAGATTGACAAAAAAGTTTTGTTCCTGCGGAAATTAATTCCTGGCGGCAGCGAGCACAGTTTCGG
>JBIOHJ010000020.1:0-31284 GCA_044448905.1 Bacteroidia bacterium
ATAATACTTACTTTTTTTGCGTTGCTCTTATTGCTGGTATTACCCTCTGCTTTTTTCGTATGGATGCTGGGTAATGACTTTACGGGACTTAAAAGTTTACTCCCATGGCTGGCTCCCGGCATTTTAATGCTTGTTATCAATATTATCATCAGCCATTATTATTCAGGTTCGGGAAAACCCGTTATGGCATTGATCGGATCGGGTGCTGGTTTTGTAATAACACTTTGTGCCGGTTATGTGCTTATTCCAACCATTGGATTAAAAGGTGCGGCTATAACGGCTACACTATCGTATTTTATTTCTTCGGTTTTGTTGTTGGTTATTTTTATGAAGCAGAAAAAACTTCAGGTAAAGGAGTTTATACCCACTGTGAAAGATTTTTTGTTTTGGAAAGAAAAGCTCGTGTGATATCAAATGTTAAACGCTTCCATTACTTTTTCCATTTTCAACCCTCTCGAGCCTTTGATAAGAAAATAACTTTCTGTAAACTTTTTATTCAGAAAAAAGTTTTTGGCATCATCGGAGGTTTCAAAAAAGGAGGCTTTGATTTGATTGGAAAATTCAGAAAAATATTTTCCTATTAATATTACCTCACTAAAATTCCGTTTTCTCAAGAGATTAATAATGGCAAGATGTTCCTTCTGAGTTTCGTTGCCCAACTCGAGCATATCGCCAAGCACTACGATTTTTTTCCCGGTGTATGCTTTGTCAAAATTTACTAAGGCGGCTTCCATGCTCGTTGGATTGGCATTATAATAATCCAGGATAAAGGTGTTGGAGTTTTTGGTAATTACCTGTGAGCGCTGGTTAGCGGGAAAATAATTTTCGATCCCCTGATTAATAAAATCTTTTTCAACACCAAAGTAATCACCAACGCAAACAGCAGCCAGAATGTTTTCGAAATTGTAATCACCAGTAAGTTTCGATTGAACAGTGTTTAAGTGTTGCGGATTTTTTTTGGCATGCCATTGTATCTTTAAAAAAGGATTTGAGTTTATTATAGTTCCTGCGTAATCACAATCATCAGAATTTCCATAACCGACACTATTCTTATAATTGCCGCACATTTCTTTTAAATAATGATTATCGGAATTGATAAAAATTTTTCCCTGGATTGTTTTTAAATAATCATACAATTCTTTTTTTCCTATTATCACTCCTTCAAATCCACCGAAGCCTTCGAGGTGAGCTTTGCCAACATTAGTAATTAATCCGCACTCCGGTTGAGCTATCTTACATAACAGTTCAATTTCTTTTTGATGATTGGCTCCCATTTCAATAACTGCAAATTCATGCTCCGGAGTAAGTGATAAAAGTGTAACGGGAACCCCAATGTGATTATTAAGATTGCCAACCGTAGCGTGCGTTTTAAATTGCCGACTCAATACAGCATAAATAAGTTCTTTGGTGGTAGTTTTACCATTGCTCCCGGTTAAGGCAATAATTTTAGCCGTTAATTGTTGGCGATGAAAAGTTGCCAGCTGCTGCAAGGTGATTAAAACATTTTCACAAAAAATAAAGCGTTCATCCTTATTGAGCGTATTGTCATCAACAACAGCATATGCAGCACCTTTTCGTATAGCATCGTTTGCAAAAGTGTTGCCATTAAAATTATCTCCTCGCAATGCAAAAAAAATGCAGCCTTCTGTTATTTTCCTTGAATCGGTGCAAACGTTTTGATTGACTGCTTTAAATCGTGAATAGAGTTTTTCGATCAGGTTGCTCATAGTGCAAAATAAAAACGCTCCGTGATATAAATCATGGAGCGCTAAAAAAAAATATTTTTCAGATTATTTAGACTTAGACTTCTTTCTTTTTGCGGTTTCGCTCTTTTGCTTTTGAAATCCTACTGGGCTCCCTACCCGTGCCATTGCACAACGGAAACCAATGTAGTCTGTGGCAATCCGCTCATCCAAAAATCTCCTTGCTCCCGGTGACATGTAATATGCGCGGTCCTTCCACGAGCCCCCTTTATACACACGCGAATGGTCATCAACCATACTCGATACTCCATAATTATAAACTACATCCGGCTCATCGGCATCGAGGAAATTAATATTATCGGCTTTACGGTAGTTTCTGCGTCCTTCGTTTTCCTGTTCAGTCACATCGCGGTAAATAATTCTGCCTAACGAATCTTTTTCAGAAATCTGTCCTTCCTCATCGGTTAATTGTGTTTTAAAAACGTTTCCGCGGAAAGCATTAAAATCATCCTTATCTTCAGGAGATAAAGGACGATACACATCGGCAACCCATTCTGAAACGTTGCCGGCCATATTATATAAGCCGTAATCGTTAGGTATATAAGAAATAACAGGAGCTGGAATATCAGCATTATCGTTCAAGTAACCTGCAACACCCATATTATCGCCCATACCGCGTTTAAAATTGCCAAGCATTTCGCCTTTGTGTTTTTCACTTGCATCCCGAACCACATGCCCTGTCCATGGATACTGCCTGCGGTCGGTTACTCGTTCAAATACGGTATTGCCAATAAGTGCTGTTGCAGCATATTCCCATTCGGCTTCGGTAGGCAGGCGGTAGCGGGGCAGAAAAATTCCGTCCTCTACTCTTACTTTTCGGGTATCACGGTTGGGATTAAAATCATGCAAATCGCTTTTTACCAAGCCTTCATATTGTTGCGATACGTACGCATCATAATTAAAATTATCTTCATTAACCTGGGCAGGGTTAGTTCTTAAAATGCCTTCGCGTATTAAAATTAATTCATTAACACGATCGGTTCGCCATGCGGCATAATCATTTGCCTGAAGCCAGTTAACCCCTACTACCGGATAATTCATATAGGCCGGATGACGAAGGTATAATTCCACCAAAGGTTCGTTATAGGCAAGTTTTGATCGCCAAACCAACGTGTCAGGCAAGGCTTTTTTATACACTTCGGGATAATCGGTACTAAATACACGGTCTAACCAATAAAGGTACTCAAGGTAATGAAGGTTAGAAATTTCTGTTTCATCCATGTAAAAAGAAGACACTGTCATCCGTCTTGGAATATTATCCCAATCCATAGTAATGTCCTGTTCGGTACGGCCCATTGTAAATGTACCGCCTTCAATAAGTATTAATCCCGGACCATGTTCCTGTTCATCATAAGGAACCACCTCAAAACCTCCGTTTTTTTCTTCATTATAAAGCCACCCCGTGGTTTGGGATTTTGGCTTACCGCATGCGGCTAAAATCAATATTCCGAATATGACCGGCAGATAATTGATTGTTGCTTTTTTCATGTATGATGTTTTTTTTGTGGGAAGCAAATGTAATATTTCCTTTTTGAATTAACCAAATGCTGCCACGATTAATACACTATAACGTTAATATGGCTGATTTCGTATTATTTATTGTAAAAATTTTTTGGATGATTAAATTCTAAGTTTTTTTATCGGTATAACTAAAATGCCGGACAACTGATTGTGCGGAATCTCTTTTTTTTAGGCTTGCATTCAAACTGCATTCCGAAGCTTATTTCATGCGCCCCCAATGTGGTATTATTTCCGAGCGCGGAAATTGTTATATCATAGCTGTAACCAAATTTTATTAACCCTTTCTGAATTCCCACCAAAGCAGTAATAGATTCACTTGAGAATCCACCGCTTAAATTTGCCCTGTACCACAATCCACCTATAATTGGAGAATGCAGGATGTAAGTTCCCAAGTTAAGATAGTTTGTACTTAACTGTTGCTGAAAAATTAAGTTAGGCGAAAGATAAGTACCCTCATCGCGGTTGTTTGCAAAGCGATAGCTGCCGGTTGTTCCCAATGGAACCATAGCGCCAATATGAGCAGTATACCTTCGTGGAAGCGGGCTGGTTCCATCAACAATATATGCTTCATCGGGCTCCGTTAAATGAAATGCTGCAATTCCGCCATAAACTGTTGAAGAATATGCAACAAGCCCCACTGAAAAATCGGGATAGGATTCGGTAAGATTCGGTTGAATTTCCTGCGTATTATAAATAAATCCGTAACGTGGATCAATCTGATCGCCAAAATTGAGTTTAAACCAGTCTAATTTTTTCTGAACATACGTTGCCTGTAAACCCAACCGTATTGAAAAATCGCGCGAAATATTAACATTATAGGCATAAATACCGGTTATATTGGTTGTTGAAATTGTTCCGTTACCGGCTTTGTCATTTAAAATATTTATTCCTATTCCGCCTGATAAAACATCAATATGCTGATCGTAAGAAGCGCTATAGGTAATATACGTTTTATCAATACCCGGCCATTGATTGCGGTAGTTTAATGCTATCCGGGGACACCGGGCAGAGCCCGCGAATGCCGGGTTGAGATAAATGGGTGAAGAATAAAACTGAGTAAAATACGGATCCTGCGCCTGAATTGTAATTGTCAGTACCGAAAACAGCAGGGTAAAATATCTTTTCATTTATAATTTAAGGTTGATACAGAAAAGTTATACGTATTTGTTCAATTTGGTTTCCAAAATGAATAAAATTCTTACATAGTTCATAAAATAATTTAGTTCCAACACAATAATGTTATAGAATCTACGTTAATGCAATCAAATCGAAAATTACCATAGATTAAAAAATACCCCTGTTAATTTAACACAAATTAATTTAACACAAAGATAGCAGAATTTAATTTTATTATTAGTGAAAACTGCCCGAATCTTTCGCTTTCGACCTTCAAAATAGCATTGTAAAAATTAAGTAATTTTGTCTAACCATTAATAAAATTTATTCATGTCAGTAAAAAAAATCATTTCGTTCCTATTTCTGACCGTTTTTTTCATTGCTGCTAATGCTCAAAACCGAAACAGCTCACAACGCCAGTTAAAATGGCTTACGCCAGTTGAAATTTCTATTACCGAAACAGAAAAAGTAACTGTTTTAAATTGCGAGAATGCCCCTGCAGATCCAAGTTTGTCGTTTTTACCTGTTTACAGCGAAGTAATGGTATCTGATTTTGATGCTTCTGTTATTGAAATAAAAGCTGAATTGAGCAATGAAATTTATGAGCCTTTAAAAGAAGCGAATCTTATAACGCAACCGCTTCTAATTAAAAATGCAATTGAAGCAAATGCCTCCATTTCACACGAACGTAAAAAACCATTTATCGTATTTTCGTTTATCCCTATTAGGAAAATTGCCGGTACAAATTCTTATGAAAAATTAGTTTCTTTTAACATTAAGTTCATTCCTGTAAAAACAACTTTTGTTCAGAATATTGCACCGCGTTATTATAAACCCAATTCAGTTTTGGAAACAGGAACCTGGTACAAAATAGGTGTTTCCGGAAATGGTGTTTATAAAATTGATTTCAATTTTCTAAAGAATTCAGGAATTGAAATGAGCAGTCTAAATCCGCAGCAAATTAAAATTTTCGGAAACGGTGGTGGCATGCTTCCCGAAGCCAATGCACCTCCCCGTGCCGATGATTTGATTGAAAACGCAATTGAAGTTGTTGGCGAATCGGATGGTGTTTTTAATGACGGGGATTATATTCTATTTTACGGACAATCAGCTGATGAAACAAAATATGATGCGGCATCGCAACGTTTTCACACTACCAAACATCTTTATTGTGATTCGGCTTATTATTTTCTCACTACCGATTTGGGTGGTCCCTCAAAACGAATCAGTTTGCAATCATCGGTTTCACCGGGTATTAACGATATACCGGTAACAACCTTTGATGATTACGGCTTTCACGAAGACAATTCGAAAAACTTTACCAAGTCGGGCAGGAATTTTTACGGTGAAGCATTTGAGGCTTCGCTTACGCAAACTTTCTCTTTTTATTTTGCGAACCTGGTAACAACTGCCCCGGTATATTACAAAATGAAAGTAATGGCTCATTCATTTATTGATAGCCACTTCGCTTTAAAATACAGCGGGCAGCAATTATGCAATGTTAAGGTTGATTATGTATGCACCAACTATATCTGCCCATATGGCAATGAAGATTTTTGTGAGGGAACTTTTTTGGCGGGCAATTCGAATGTAAATTTTGATATCATTTACGACAAACCGCAAAATACTTCGGTAGGTTATCTTGATAATTTTGAAGTAAACGTGCGAAGACAGTTATCTTTATCAGGCAACCAGATGGGGTTCAGAGATAAAAATACTGTTGGTTTGGGTTACACTGCATTTTACACCCTCAGCAATTATAATTCATCACTAACTGTATGGGACCTTACCGACAAATTCAACATTAAAAACCAACTGGTAAATACCGATGGTACATTTCGCACCACTTCCGATGTATTGCACGAATTTATTGTCTTCCGAAATACCGATTTTTTAACTCCGCGCAACCATGGGCGAATTGAAAATCAGAATTTACATTCGCTTCCTCAAACCGATCTGATTATTGTTTCGCATCCGCTCTTTATGAGCGAGGCAAACAGGCTGGCCGATCACCACCGGACAGTTGATAACTTACGGGTAGTGGTTGCCGATATTAACCAGGTTTATAATGAATACTCTTCGGGCATGCGCGATGTAACTGCCATAAGAGATTTTGCAAAAATGTTTTACGACCGTTCGGCAACCGATATGCCGGATTACCTTTTGTTATTTGGTGACGGCTCTTACCTGAACAAAGCTGATTACAGCGGCAATTCGAATTTTTTGCCAACTTATCAGTCCGAAAATTCTTTGTCATTAACTGATTCCTATGTGTCTGATGATTTTTTCGGCTTGCTCGATTCGTTGGAAGGGTATTGGCCACCCGGTAGTAACCAGCTTATTGATTTGGGCATGGGACGCTTTCCGGTACGGTCGACAGGCGAAGCCAAAAATATGGTTGATAAAATTATCCGTTACTCTACACCAGGTTCAACCGGTGATGCAACATCTTGCAATCCTTCTAATTCGAGTTTGGGCGATTGGCGAAATGTAATTTGCCTGATTGCCGATGACCAAGATCAGTCCATCCATCTCGATCAAACCGAAAACCTGCTTGTTAATATTGACCCGATGATTAATAAATATAACATCGACAAAATTTATTTGGATGCCTATGAGCAGGAATCTACTCCGGGCGGACAACGATACCCGGGTGTAAACGATGCTATTGACAAGCGTATGGAAAAGGGAGCGCTCCTAGTAAACTTTACAGGGCATGGTGGCGAAACAGGATGGGCGCACGAAGGAATATTAACGGTAGCAATGATAAATGCATGGAAAAATTCATACCGGATGCCATTATTTATTACTGCTACCTGCGAGTTTTCGCGTTTTGATGACCCGCAGCGCGTATCAGCCGGTGAATATTCTATTTTAAATCCTACCGGAGGTGCTATTGCTTTGTATTCTACTACACGGTTGGTGTATTCAGGTCCTAATGCAACATTAAATAAAGAATTAATAAATTATGCGTTTGAAGAATTGAATGGCGAAATGCCCCGGCTTGGTGACATTTTCAGGTTAACTAAACGAAACGCCAACGTTAATGTGGGTATTAATCATCGCAATTTTACTTTATTGGGAGATCCGGCTCTGCGATTATCTTATCCCAAATATGATATTATTGCTACTGCTCTCAATAATCAAAGTTTAGCTGGCTCTTCCGATACCATTCATGCATTGAGCAAGGTTACCATATCGGGCGAGGTACAAAGCAACGGACAAAAACTAACAACTTTTAACGGTATCGTATATCCAACTGTTTTCGACAAAACGGTTTCGGAAAAAACACTTTCAAATGATGGTGACAGCCCCGAACGTATTTTTAAACTCCAAAAAAACGTGTTGTATAAAGGAAAAGCAAGCGTAAAAAATGGTGCCTTCACATTTACTTTTATCGTTCCCAAAGACATTGCTTATAATTACGGAACCGCACGGTTTAGTTTTTATGCGCAGAATGGTGTGGAAGATGCAGCTGGAAATTATGACAGCCTGGTAATTGGCGGCATTGATACCACCACGGTTTCTGACAATATCGGCCCTGAAATAAAATTATTTATGAATGATGAAAAATTTGTTTTTGGCGGAATTACCGATGCAAGCCCAAAAATATATGCCTTGGTTGCCGATGACAATGGCATTAACACAGTGGGTAACGGAATCGGGCACGATATAATTGCCACACTTAATAACGATATTGCCAACTCGCAAGTGCTGAATGATTTTTATGAATCGGATATTGATAATTATCAAAAAGGAAAAATAATTTACAGCCTGAATGATTTAACCGAAGGCAGGCACAGTTTAAAATTAAAAGTGTGGGATATTTATAACAACTCTTCTGAAGCAATTACTGAATTTATTGTCGCATCATCCGAAGAGATAGCGCTGGCGCATGTGCTTAATTATCCCAACCCGTTTACAACACATACTTCATTCTTCTTCGAACATAACCAACCATGCACTGACCTTGATGTTCAGGTGCAGGTTTACACAGTATCAGGCAAACTGGTGAAGACATTGCAGAAACATATAATTTGCGATGGCTATTTTTCTGATTCGGTTGAATGGAATGGTCTTGATGATTTTGGTGACAGATTAGCCCGTGGTGTTTACGTTTATCGCCTGCGTGTCCAGGCATCAGGTGGCAGGTATGCCGAAAAGTATGAAAAGCTCGTTATGCTCAGGTAATTTTAAAGAATGCAACGGGTAATGGACAATTAGCAATTCCATTACTTGTAAATGCATAAATTTCGTAACAGATTCGTAATTAAATTACATAGAAACCTTATGAAATTTATTTCGTTATATTTGCTGCCCTTTATTAAAAATATTCAATAAACTATAATATTCTGCATGATAAAACGTTTACGATTAAACAAACATTAAACTTAAATCGTAAAATATTCAAATGAAAAACAACATGACTCACAAAGCGGTTGCTTTGTTTTTATTAGTTGCAGTAGTAATCACTAAGGTTTCAGCTCAGACCGATCCAACCAATTTACTTGGTCAGATTAATACCATTACAACAGCAGTACCGTTCTTAATGATTTCGCCCGAAGCGCGCGCAGGCGGCATGGGCGATGCCGGTGTGGCTTCAAGCCCCGACATCAATTCACAACACTGGAATCCTGCAAAATATGCTTTCATCGAAAAAAAGGGTGGCATCAGCATTTCGTACACACCCTGGTTGCGGCAGCTGGTTGATGATATTAATCTCGCATACGTTAGCGGATATACAAAACTGAAAAACGACCAGGCGCTTGCCCTTTCGCTTCGCTATTTTTCGCTCGGTAATATTGATTTTACTGATGAAACAGGTTTTAACTTCGCTTCCTTCAGCCCCAATGAATTTGCCATTGATGTTTCTTATTCACGTAAGCTGAGTGATTATTTTTCGGGAGGCATAGCGCTGCGTTACATCTACTCGAATTTAACAGGAGGCATTACACTGCCCGGTTCCAATATTTCTTCCAAAGCGGGCAAATCAATTGCTGCCGATATTGCCGTATTTTATCAGAAAGAAGACATGGAGGTGGGTAAAAAGGATGCCGTATTTGCTGCCGGCTTAGCCATTACCAACATTGGTTCTAAAATTTCATATACCGAAACCGGTGATAAAGATTTTATTCCGATCAACCTCCGCTTTGGCCCCTCATTAAAATTGAAACTTAACGATTATAACGAATTGATGTTCCTGTTTGATATCAATAAACTTTTAGTCCCCACACCTCCCATTTATTCCGATTCTGTTGACGCCATTACAAACGAGCAACAAATTATTTTCGGACAGAGTTCCGATGTAAGTGTTGCTGCCGGAATTTTCCAATCGTTCAGCGATGCGCCTGGCGGGTTTAGCGAAGAGATAAAAGAATATAACATTTGCGGTGGTATGGAGTATTGGTACGATAAACAATTTGCATTTCGTGTTGGCTACTTTTTTGAATCGGCTTCCAAAGGAAATCGCAAGTATTTTACATTGGGTGCTGGCTTAAAATACAGCGTTTTCGGTTTAGACTTTGCTTATCTCATTCCTACCGAGCAACGCAATCCGTTAGAAAACACACTTCGCTTTACCCTCTCGTTTGATTTTGCTTCTTCTGGTGGCACCACCGATGCTCCCGAAAATCAGGAGTAATTGAGTTGCCTCTGAATATCCCTCAATTTATTGAAGATTTAAAAAAAGCCGGTTTTATACGATTTTTTAATGTTTCTATTGAAAATCAATCACTTGCTGTCGTAGCGTCACGTGACGCAGCGTCTGAGGCACATGATTTTGTTACCGAATCACTTTATCCGGAGGCTTCGTCATGTCATCTTGCGGTTGCGTCACGCCACGCTGTAGCCTGAACACATGACTCCGGTATAGAACCACGTCACTCGATGATTGCATCATATCGCTCCATGACTGAACCATGTGACGCTGTTACAGCATCACATCATTTCAATATCCAATCAGACCACTTAGCAATTCCATTAACCGGCTTCGGCTTATCTTCGCCTCATGAACATCCGTATTGGTTTTGGTTTTGATGTACACCGTTTGGAAACAGGAAAAGATTTTTATTTGGGGGGAATAAAACTCACCCATCATAAAGGAGCTGTTGGGCATTCCGATGCCGATGTTTTGATTCATGCCATTTGCGATGCACTTCTCGGTGCAGCCAACCTGCGCGATATTGGAGTTCAATTTCCAAACACTTCGCCCCAATATAAAGGTATCGACAGTAAAAAATTATTGGAAGAAGTGGTTAAGATGATTTCTGAAAAAAAAATTTCAATCGGCAATATAGATGCAACTGTTGTTTTGGAAAATCCAAAAATTAATCCTCACATTGATGAAATGAAAAATATTTTGGCAGGTGTAATGAAGATTCCTGTTGATGATGTTTCGATTAAAGCAACCACCAACGAAAAATTAGGATACGTAGGAAGAGAAGAAGGTGTAAGCGCTTATGCGGTGGTGCTGATAGAAAAAAAATGATTTCGAACGGTTTGTTTACCGGGCAAGAATTTTAAACTCAATCCTCCGGTTTTTTTGCCTGCCTTCATCCGTATCGTTAGATGCAAACGGGCGGCTCTCACCATAGCCCACAAAAGAAAGCCGATCTTTGTCAACACCAATGCTGATTAAATATTCGACAACCGATTGAGCACGGCTTTGCGAAAGGCGCAAATTATATTCTTCGCTTCCAACATTATCGGTGTGCCCCGATATTTCAACCTTCAATGTTCTGATATCATTCATCAGTTTTTTCACGCGGTTCAAAATATCAACCGATTCTTTGCGCAAATCAAATTTACCTTTGTCGAAAAAAATATTGGTTAAAATAATGTTATTGCCTTCCTCCATCGGTTTCATTTCAATATCCATTGTTATTTCAGAATACGAAGAAGTATCCGGAATATCGAAATGATCCGATTCAAACAAATAGCCTTCTGAATACGCAATGGCGCCATAATTTTTACCGGATGGCAGTGAAATTAAATACTTGCCGGTTTTGCTGTCTGTTGTAAAATTTCCGATATGTTCGTTTTTATTCAGGTCAATCAGTTCAATATTGGCGGCAAGCGGTTCTTTGGTTTGTTTGTTTAAAATAATTCCTTTTAAAACGGTCATGCGGCTAAGTGGCTTTTCTTCATCCATAAAAGTAACGCGGTAAATATCCCTATCGCCAAAACCTTCCTTCCGCACTGATGCATAGTAGCCATGTTTCCCGCTTGCCGATACGACAAAAAACACATCATCATCCGGTGTGTTAATGGGATACCCTATGTTAATGGGAGTAGTCCAAGCGTTATTCACCAGTGTACTGTAAACAATATCTTGCCCACCCATATTGATATGCCCCTGCGAAGAAAAATATAACGTTTTCCCATCGGGATGCATAAAAACTCCTTCTTCGTTATATGAAGTATTAATGCTGTCACCAAGGTTTACGGCTGTGCCCCATTCTCTTTTCATTTCATCCCACTTGCTTTTATAAATATCACGCCCGCCATACCCGCCAGGTTTGTCGCTCACAAAATAAAGTGTATTTCCATCGGGCGAAAGGCAGGCTGTTGTTTCGTGAAACTTGGTATTAATGTTTCTTCCTGCGTCTTCAGGTTTCGACCAAGTGCCTTTAATTAATTTCGAAATTAAAATATCGCCATTATTCTTATCACTGAAAACAAATAACGTATGTCCGTCAGCGGAAAGTCCAGCACAGGCATCATGTAATTTAGTATTAATCGGTTCGCCAAGATTCTTAGCATTCTGCCATAAATTATTTACTTTTTCACTTTTATAAATGTCTTCATAATATTCCTCGTAAATCGGGTCAACTTCATTACCAAATGTATCTTCTCTTCGCGAAGTAAAAATCAATATCTCTTCATCGGCTGAGACAAGGGGAATATAATCTTTATATTGGGAATTAATGGTCTTACCCAAGTTTTCAATCTTTACATTTACCGGCTTTTTCACAAGCTCTTTTGCGGTATTGCATTCGGAAATGCGTTTAAAAGCTGCTTTTCTCTTTTCATCATTTACCGTAGTTTCGAGATATAAATTATAATGCAGCAAAGCTTTGTCAAATTCGTAATTAATCTGCAGGCTACGCCCCATTTCATAATGCAGCATGGCATCTACCAAAGGATTTAATGTCGAAGCTTTATTTAAAAATTCAAATGCCTTATATTTATTATTCGAATTGAGATAACAGACTCCGAGTTTAAAATTAAGCATTGCATTTTGTGAATTAAACGTATTGGCTTTTTCATAATACGGCATGGCAAGCTTGTAATAAGGAATTTCGGAAAAATACATGGCATCGCCCTGTGTAATGTTTGTCATCGCGTTTTTAAACTCCTCGAACCTGCCCGGAAAATTTTCGGCAACAAACGCAACATCCTGGCTGCGGATTAAAAAGATATTTGTTACCATAAATGGCACCGTAAAAAACATAAATTTGCAGCATCTGTTCATATTTATAGCTATAATCATACAAAGGTATGATGTAAAGATTTAATTCAAAATAAAAATTCTTTTTATTTTAGTGCAACTTTATCCATCTCCCGTGTTTCTTATACCTGTGTGCAGCCCGTTTGAATGAAGTTATGATAACTCATCCCGAAACAAAACAACAGCAATTCATGAATTTATATGAGCCCGTTCATGCCAAACTGGAACGGTATGTACGTTCAATTCTGAATGACAGAGACCTGGTAAAAGATATTATCAGCGAAACGGTATTAAAAGCATACGAACATCTTGAAGATATAAAAAAGCCCGAATCGTTTATGTATTATTTATTCCGGATTGCCCGAAACCTTATAAATAATTCGCACCGCAGAAATAAACATTGGGGGATATACGATGAAGAACAACTCGAAAGCATAGCCGATGAATCCGCTGATACCTTAGCCAAAACCGAACTTAAAGAATTTTACGATGCATTAAATGAATTAACTGAAAAGCAGAAAGAGGCAATCATGATGTTTGAAGTTGCCGGCTTTTCATTGGAGGATATCCATCGGTTACAAGGCGGGAGTTTGAGCGGAGTTAAGTCGAGATTGGGGCGGGCACGTTCTATTCTGGAGCATAAGCTTGAATATGATAAAGAATCTCTTAGCGTTTCATTTGCATAAATAATTTAATAAATTTTTAAAATGGCAGAATCAAAAAAAATGTTTTCACGGTTGGATGAATTTTTTTCCAGAATACGAAGTCAAAATCCGGTCATGGATTTACACGATGTAGAAGCATTGATTGAAAAACAATTGCCGGTTGCTGCTAAGAAGTCTGTTGGTGCATGGCGCATTCTTGGTATCGTTTCGTTGATAGGACTGGCTAACCTTGGTATTATCTGGCTATGGAATGCTGAATCGGGCAATAAGAAAATAACTAATACGGTAGCTGTAACCGAAAATACACGTTCAGCAAATTCTTTAGCTTCTGAAGAGAAAAATAACCCTACAACAAACAGTCTTATTGATGAGCCGGATAAAAATGTCGAGGCTGCTTTTGAAGATCCTTCAAAAAACAATCCTGAGAACATAACCGTTGTTAAAACTGAACCGAAAAATTCTGCACCCATACGTGTTACTGTAAAAAGCGCTACAATTAATTTCGGTTACAAAGACCAGAAAATAAGAATGATAGTTGCTTCGGATAATGAAGTAGGGGAATTAATAATTAATAATGAAGCTATAAGCCCTGAAGATTTTATTCATCATAAAGATGTGATTGCCGAAGGATTGAAAATTAAAAAACAAAATCAGAAAGAAAATACTCCGGTTACTCTATTAACCGAAAAAGAAAAAGAGGACAACAAGGTGAGACGGTTGCTGATGAATGAAATGGTCAAACAACTATCATCTGATAAGTTAATACACGGTAACGAGCCTTTTGATTTCAGACTAACAGGCAATGAACTGTTTTTAGACGGGCAAAAACAAAATCCCGAAATTTTTGAACAGTATAAAAATCATTTCCAGAAAATTACTGGTGAGCTATTGCCCGAAAGTTATAATCTGCATATAAGACGATAGTCGCTTTTTAATGATGTTTGGAGACATAGCCGTTAGTATATGAAAATTATTCCTCTGTTTTTTTTATTGATGTTTGTTGTTTTTGCAGCATTGCAATGGAATGACCCTGACCCAGTGCGATGGATGCTTAGTTATCTTGCAGCCGCTTTTTTGAGCTTTCTTGCTTATAAAGGAAGATTGAAACGGCAATTGGCTTTTCTTGCCGCAATTTTATTTGCGGCTGCCGCCATTTACCAGTTTCCGCCACATTATGACGGAGTTATCGGTAATATGGATACCAATCAGAATATTGAACTTGCCCGTGAATCGCTGGGACTTTTTATTTGCACCTTTCTCACGATGGTAAATTTTTTTATTTCAAGAAAAATCAGCGCAAGTCAATAAGCAATATCCGATAAAAGTTCGACAACCAACGGATGCTTAGTAAAGCATCAAGATATGTCTTTAGAAATTTAAATTATTCATTTTTTGCACATTAATCAATGGTATTCTACATAAATAAAAAGGAATTTAGACTTCTTTGATTAAAAATGTAACAATAATCTATTAATAAATCAAAATCATGTCTAAAAATGGACAATAACTGAATGAAAAGCTGCTAAAAGCTAATAAATATTCAAAAATGCTATTCAGCTAAAACAATAATCTTGTTTTTAAATACTTCAATTACTCCGCCATTAATATCAAAAAGCTGCTCACCGGAGGGAGATTTGACTTTTACCTTCCCTTTATCTAAAGTAGAAATAATCGGGGCATGGTTATTCAACACGGTAAACTGACCGGAAGTGCCTGAAACCTGCACCGATGTAACTTCACCGGAGAAGAGTTTTTTATCGGGAGTAATGATTTCCAGGAACATGGTTGGGTATCAAGTATCAAGTCTAATTCGCCTCAGCCAGCAGCTTCTTTCCTTTCTCAATAGCGGCATCAATATTTCCAACGAGGTTAAAGGCGGCTTCGGGATATTCATCCACCTCGCCATCCATTATCATATTAAAACCTTTAATGGTATCTTCTATCGAAACAATCACGCCTTTTAAACCTGTAAACTGTTCAGCTACATGGAAGGGCTGCGACAGGAAACGCTGCACGCGCCTTGCACGGTGAACAATCAGCTTATCTTCATCGCTCAATTCATCCAGACCGAGAATGGCAATAATATCCTGCAGCTCTTTGTAGCGTTGCAAAATTCCTTTTACACGTTGTGCGCAATTGTAATGCTCCTCGCCAAGTATGGCAGCCGAAAGAATACGCGAAGTGGAATCAAGTGGGTCAACAGCCGGATAAATTCCCAGCTCGGCAATTTTACGGCTCAATACAGTTGTGGCATCAAGGTGCGAAAATGTGGTGGCTGGTGCCGGATCGGTTAAATCATCGGCCGGAACATATACTGCCTGCACCGAGGTGATGGAACCGCGTTTGGTAGAAGTAATACGTTCCTGCATCTGCCCCATTTCGGTTGCAAGCGTTGGCTGATAGCCTACAGCAGATGGCATACGCCCAAGTAAAGCCGATACTTCGGAACCCGCCTGGGTGAAACGGAAAATATTATCAATAAAGAATAAAATATCTTTTCCTCCTGATTTTTCATCGCCATCACGAAAGTATTCAGCAACGGTCAAGCCGGATAAAGCGACCCGCGCACGTGCACCGGGAGGTTCATTCATCTGGCCGAAAACCAAGGTTGCTTGCGACTGTTCGAGTTCTTTATGGTCAACCTTTGCCAAATCCCATCCACCCTGTTCCATGCTGTGCTTAAAATCTTTTCCATAACGGATAACGTTCGATTCAATCATTTCCCTTAGCAAATCATTTCCTTCGCGTGTCCGCTCACCCACACCGGCAAATACCGACATACCCGCATAGCTTTTTGCAATGTTGTTAATCAGCTCCATAATGATAACTGTCTTTCCAACTCCGGCACCACCAAACAAACCAATCTTACCTCCTTTTGAATACGGCTCAAGCAAATCAATAACTTTAATTCCTGTAAAAAGAACTTCTGATTCTGTAGAAAGTTCTTCAAACTTCGGAGCTTCGCGATGGATAGAATAGTTACCAGTATTAGCCACGGGACCAATACCATCAATAGCCTGCCCGATTACATTAAACAAACGTCCTTTAATTGCATCACCGGTTGGCATTTTAATAGGCATACCGGTTGCGATAACTTCTAACCCGCGCATCATTCCATCAGTTGAATCCATGGCTATAGTCCGAACGGTATCTTCACCAATGTGCTGTTGACATTCGAGCACAACTTTTTGTCCGTCAGGGCGGATAATTTCCAATGCATCTAAAATATTAGGAAGTTTTGAGTCTTTCTCGTCAAAAGCCACATCGACCACCGGTCCGATAACCTGAACTATTTTACCTTTATTTGTCATTTGATTTTGAATAATTTAAGCTGAAAACGGGTTTTAAAAATTGAGGTGCGAAAGTAATAAAAAAGTCTTGAAAGAAAATTTAATTTTAATTTCGAAAACCAACTTTACAACTTAAGCTTTGAACATATATAATTCCCTCCAAGAATTTAAGCCGCTTAAAAACACAGTCGTCACCATCGGTACTTTTGATGGGGTACATGTGGGACATCAGAAAATAATAAGCCGGGTAAATGAAATTGCCAGGAACAGCTCGGGCGAGTCGGTTGTACTTACCTTTTTTCCACATCCCCGCATGGTTTTGTATCCCCATGACCATGGTTTGCTTTTATTGAATACGCTTGAAGAAAAAAAATTGATGCTTGAAGCGTATGGAGTAAATCATTTAATCATCCATCCTTTCACAAAAGAATTTTCACAAACTTCCGTTACCGGATATGTGCGCGATATTCTTGTGAATAAAATTGGAACAAAAAAATTAGTCATCGGTTACGACCATCATTTCGGCAGGAACCGCGAAGGAAGATTAAAGGATTTACAGGAACTGGGAAGTGAGTTTGGTTTTGATGTGGAAGAAATTCCGGAGCAGGATATTCATGAAGTAGCAGTAAGCTCAACCAAAATCCGCAATTCGTTATTGGCAGGCGATGTGGCAACTGCCCGCGAATTTTTAGGTTATGATTATAGTTTAACAGGAATCGTCATTAAAGGAAAAGGACTTGGCAAAACTTTAGGCTTTCCAACTGCCAATATTCATGTCGAAGAAAATTACAAGCTCATTCCTGCTAAGGGAATTTATGCGGTTAGTGTTTCATTTCCGGATTTTCCCCAAACCGAAGAGACGATTGGAATGTTAAGTATTGGCACCCGTCCGACTTTTGATGATGGTGAAGTTAGCATAGAAGTAAATATTCTGGATTTTAATGATGATATTTACGGAGAAAAAATAACGGTTTACTTTAAGCACCGTTTGCGCGATGAATTAAAATTCAAATCAGCCGCGGATTTGGTTAAGCAAATGGAGAAAGACAAAGATGAAACTATACGGCTATTGTCATAAAAAGAGGAGCGATACCTCCTCCGTCTTCTTCGGGGGAATCGTAAAAAAGCTGGTTGTTGCATTTACAATTGGAATTATTTTCTTCAGTACAAAGACAAATGCACAAAATTTACTAGAGCCCGAAGAACTAAAGGCTGCTAAAACTTATTCCGATTTGCAGGAAGCGCTTGCAAATCGCGATTCTGTGATTAAGTTAAGTCTTGTAAGAAAAAAATTAAAAGAATTTCCTGCTGAAGTTTTTACATTTCCCAACTTACAGGTTTTGGTTTTAAGCAGAAATAACATCGCTCAAGTTCCTGCTGATATAAAAAAATTAAAAAACCTCCAGGAACTCAATCTGAGCAACAACAATCTCACACAATTACCGGCAGAAATTGGTCACCTTAAAAACTTATTGAAATTGAAATTAAACCGGAATAAAATTACTTCACTCCCTCCTGAAATCGGCAATCTCACCAATCTTGAAGTATTCGAGATGTGGGATAATGAATTGGACACCGTTCCGGATGAAATAAAGAACTTAACTCAATTAAAAGTATTTGAATTGCGCGGAATTCTTTTTTCCGATAACCAGCAAGATGAAATACGCGCCCTGTTACCACATACAAAAATTTACTTTTCCCCGAGTTGTGCGTGCAAAGAATAGGGATTAAAATTTCAAACTCACCTGTCCCAAAAAGTTTATTCCTGCCTGCGGGTAATAAAAATTCTCAACCGTTTCGGCTCCGCCATAAATATAGTTCCAGGTATAGCCGTTTGATTCATAAAACCGGTTAAAAATATTATTCAGCATCAGTCCCAAATTAATTTCTTTGATGAGCTTTGAATGAAAGGAATAATTTACCTGAACATCGCTTGTGGTATATGCTTTTATTTTTTTTGATTCATCAGAAGTATTATCAAGAAATTGCTTACCCACATATTTTGTATTGAAGCTAATTGAAAATTCTTTAAAGGGATTATAAGTAAATATGGCTGAAGAAATGATGTTTGGAGAAAATGCAATATCCGTATTTTTATATTCTCTTATCACCTGCACGCCAACATCATAATCATCTATAAACTGGTTGAATGCTTCTATTTTATTTCGGCTCAGGGTAGCGTTTGCGGAAAAAAGAATTTGTTTTAACGGTCGAATCTCAAGTTCAACCTCAATACCTGTCCGGTAGCTTTTGTTAATGTTGGTGCGTATATAATTCCCCACATCGTTAACCTCTCCTGTAAGCACCAGTTGGTCTTTATAATTCATAAAATAAAAGTTGAATGAAATTGCATATTTGCTTTTCTGAAACTGGTAACCGGCTTCCAAATCCTGCATGTTTTCTGCTTTGGGTTTGCTTTGTGAAGACGAAGACACATAATCATCGCGTGAAGGTTCTTTGTTTGCAAGACTGAAGGAAACATACGTGTTATGTTCATTACCCGGTTTCCAGTTAAACCCGATTTTTGGATTCATAAAATCAAGCTTGTCTTGCCGCGGAACATAATTAAGTACACTATCAAATCCCATAAAATGATAACTCACTCTGCGGAATTGCATATCAGCAAGCAAGTTGGTTTTGGTATTTAAATCAAAAATCATTTTTCCGAAAATATTAAAATCAGTTTTTAATGCCGAATTGTTTTCATAGCCATATGGAAATTCAGTTAAAGGAAAATATTGAGCGGAAATAATTTCATCTAAATGATCACCATCATATTGATTCCATCCTCCCCCAATGGTTAATGAAGTTTTGTTATGCGAATCGTATTGCACCGAATAAGTGGTTCCATAAAAATCATTATCTAACCATTTTCTTCTTATCAGGTTAGTGGAAATGATGGTATCATCTCCGATAATTACGTCCGGCAAGCCGTAAAAACTAAATGCCCCTTCCCCATAAGGATCATTTTGTTTTTTATATTCTTCATAATAACCTTTCCCTTTGGTGTAATGCAACGATGTGTTAAAAATAAATTTATCAGTTAATTGAAGCGAATAATGCAACTGGTAATTATCCTGCTGGTAATCGTCAACCTGGTTTTTGTACGTATAGAAATTATATGTGCGGCCCGCATTTAATAGGTTAAGAGAATCATCGGAATCCAGCCCATTCCGGATTACATATTCATTCATTCCTGTTGCATCATTTTTTATTCGCGATTCAGGAGTACCGTACCAGGATTGATATGTAATTTCTTTTCCCGAAAAAATATTTAACCGGACAATTGATTTTTTTCCGTAATATCCTTCTGAAATATATATGGATTTTAAATCGGAATTGCCGCGATCAATATACCCGTCAGAATTTATTTTTGATAACCGTGCATCAAAAGTCCAATGATTGTTTAATAACCCTGTGCCAAACGAAATATTATTTTTTATCGTGCCAAATGAACCATGCGCATGATTGGATTCCACATACGATTCGGGATGCAGGCGGTTGGTTTGAATATTAATACTACCGCCAAATGCCCCGGCACCGTTAGTGGAAGTCCCTACCCCTCTTTGCACCTGCACATTGTCAATTGATGTTGCAATATCTGGTAAATCCACCCAATACAATTGCTGCGATTCGGCATCATTAATAGGAATTCCGTTTATTGTAACGTTGATTCTTGTTGCATCGCTACCGCGCATTCGAATGCCGGTATATCCGATACCATTACCCGCATCAGAGGTAACAACAACCGAAGGAGTGAGTGATAAAATAAAAGGAACATCCTGCCCGAAATTTCTTTTTGCAATTTCCTCCTTATTAAAATTCTTGAAAGCCATTGCAGTTTTATCGCTGGCGCGCGTGGCTGATACAATCACTTCATCTGCCATTACAATGTCTCTTGGAAGAAAAACTTCAATATCAACATCATTAGAAATGTCAATTTCTTTTATTGTTGTTTTATAACCTATGAAGCTTATTTGTATTGCTTTTTTACCGGGCTTAATGTTTTTGAAGACAAATTTTCCATGATTATCTGTTTCGGCAGTAAGAAAAGTTTCTTCAACTATTATATTGGCATCGGGTATCGGTGCCTGCGTTAAGCTGTCTTTTACAATTCCCTTTATTGTAAACTGAGCAGATGTTTGCAAGAAAATAAAACTCAAAGTCAATAGCGACAAACATTTTTTTTTCATTTTAATTATTTTCCTGGTTTGACATTTTGCTTTCGGGGGAGCTTGAAAGCAAGTTAAATAAATAAGTCAACCTATTTCCCTGCGCAGGCATTATCCTTATCCAGGTTCAATGGGTATAATCTCAGAATCCAGATGTTTACAATCTGGATACACCCCTTAAGAATTAAAGCAAAGGTATAGAATTAAATCATTCTTCCTGTTCGGAAAAATGTTTTTGAATAAAATTTAAAACATTTTGAAATCTTGCATCACCAACTCCCGAAATAATTTCATGCTCGAAATTTCTTGTTTCGAGTTCGTTTTTGTACAAATTAAAAAAATGCGCTCTCCGTTGCGGGTTCTCGCGAACAGGGTCATATCGCCATGGTAAATCGGGCATGGTTAATAAATACAAATCGTATTGAGTTTCAATAATTTTTTCTAAAATCCAATTCGGGCAGGTTTCAAAAACGTCTTCACACCAAATTTTAGCGGTGATAAGTTCGGTATCTGAAAAAATAAAACGGTTTGCCTTTACAATTAATTTTTCTTCAAGCAGCAATTGTTCTTTCGAGGTAATTAAAATGTCATTCAAAGTGTAAGGTCTATTTAATTTTTCCATGTATTCACGTGCATATTCCGGCACACAAACAGTTTTAAAATATTCAGTAAGTGATTTGCAAAGAGTAGTTTTCCCGGTTGATTCGGGACCAATAAATGCTATTCGTATTATACTTTCAGGCTGCATGAATCTGCTGCTTAAAGGATTTCCTCCAGGCAAACCAGCCATTAACCGCCATCACAAAATACAAAACCGACAATACTGAATACATAGGAAGGTCTTTCAGCCAATACATTATTACATACATAGGATTTGCGATCATCCAAAGCAGCCAGTTTTCAATTTTGCGTTTTGCAATCATCCACTGTGCAATAAAACAAATTACTGTGGCAAGAGAATCCCAAAATGGAAAAGAAGCAATGCTGTAGTTCTTAAAAATAAACCCCATAATAAAAGAGCCTGAAATAAAAATAATGATAAAAGGCAGGTAAAGATTTTTATCAAGCCAGGATACTTTATCAACAGTAAATTGTTTTTGATTTTTCCATTTTACCCAACCAACGATGAGCAAAACAAAATAAACCAGTTGCTGTAGTGTATCGGCAAAAAGAGTTTTATTAAATACAAGGTACGCAGTAATAAGAACATTTATTATACCTATCGGGAAGCACCAGATATTTTCCTTGATAGTAAGCCATACTCCCGCTACTCCAAAAGCAAATCCTATAATCTCGAGGTTACTCATTCGTTAAATTCGTATAATACCTGCTTGCCAATTGTGAAAAATTTCTAATATTTGTAGTTGCAACTTTTATCCCCTGAATATTTTCTACCTTATATGGATAATGTAAATTTCGATAGCATAATTGAAGCGCTGGAAGTCCATTACTATAAGGCGAGCATGCGCGAAGTTTTTACTCCCGTTTTCCTGAATAATACAAAAGAACAGAAAAATATTTTAGTTCAATCTGTAAAGGGTAGCTTCTATGCCGGCAGAGAAGACAAACTTTTAAAAAATGGAAGTTTTTATTTTATCCCGGTAGGTCAGCCTATTTATTTCAAGCATGGAAAAAGCAATAATTATAAAGTGTTTACGAATGAAGGCTTCCAATCGCAGGAAGAAAGGGAAAAGTACCTGAAACCGCTTTCATCCATGGATGAAAACAAAAAAGCAAAAGATGTTTTTTCTATTGCCGGATTTCATGTACGGATACATGGTGCCATTCCGTTTTTCCAGATGCTCGAAATTCCCTGCATGCACATTCCGTATGATGAAGAATTCAGCTACCTGATGCAAAACCTGGTGATGGAAGAAGAAATGAGGCGGTTGGGAAGAAGCACGCTGATGAAATGTTATTTGAAAGAAATGGTTATTCATATTTGCCGTTATTTGTATTCGCGGCCTGAGTTTAAAACAAATATTGAAAAACTGAATTACCTGCTCGACAAAAGGCTTGTTAAGATCATCCAGTACATCCAGGAAAATCTTGGTAAAGATTTATCGAATGAAAAAGTGGCTGAGGTTGCTTTTGTTTCGAAAGATTATGTGGGGCAGTTTTTTAAAACACTAACGGATGGCAACCTGCAGGATTATATTGAAAACCGCAGGCTCGAACAGGCTCACCTGTTATTACGCACCACCAACGATAACGTACAGGAAATTGCGCACAAAGTAGGATTTAAAGACCCTGCTTATTTTAGCCGGAGGTTTAAAATGAGGTTTAATGAGAATGCAAAAGAAATTCGCAAGTCCACACAGTTTATAGTCTGATGCTGTGAACGGCTTTTGAAATTTTTGCGATAAGCGAAAAATCTTTTTCAATTGAGTTTCCAACTACAATAATATCAGCGCCTGCATTGCATAAAGCAGCTGCTTTTTCAGCAGTGAGGATTCCGCCACCTACGATTAACGGTATTGAGATATTTTTCCGCACACTCGAAATCATTTTTTCGTTAACCGGGTTTAATGCACCACTACCGGCATCCATAAAAATCATTTTCATGCCGAGCATTTCTCCGGCTAACGCTGTGCATACGCCAATTTCAATTTTTTGGGAAGGAATCGGGCGCGTGTTGCTCATGTATTGAACGGCAGTAAAGTTTCCTCCCTCAATTAACATATACCCAGTGGCGATGGTCTCGAGTTTTATTTCACGGAGCATGGGTGCTGCTATTACATGGTTGCCGATAAGCAAATCCGGGTTGCGCCCCGAAATAAGGGAAAGAAAAAGAATGGCATCGGCATTTTTATCTATCTGCACAGTACTTCCGGGAAAAAGAACAACAGGCAGGCTGCAATTTTTCTTTAATGTTTTTACGCAATTGGTTAAATTGCCATTGGTGAGCAAACTTCCACCAACAAATAAATAATCAACCTGGGCTGATTCGGCAATTTGTGCGATTTCTTTGGTGGATTTACCGGTCGATTTATCAGGGTCAACCAAAACAGCAAATTGTTTTTTACCTGCTTTGCGTTTTTTTTCTATTTCAGTGTAAACATTCATAACAATGAACCTGCATTCAGTTTTGGGAAATTGAAACCTGGTTTGCAATTCCGTAAACAAGCATTAGCTTACCCAGATTTTCCCAAAACACCGGGTACTCGCAGGATATTTTGCTTTTTTTAAGTGTAACGAAGGTTGCGCCTTCTTTTGCATAATCAAATTCTCTCACTTCAAGCATTTCTTTAAAATCAATTCCGCCTTTTGAGTAAATCTTATACGCGCATTCTTTGGCCCCCCAGATTATGTAAAGTTGCTCGCGGTTGTTTTTTTTCTTCATCCATTTCATTTCTGCTTTGCTTAAAAAACGTGAACTTAATTTTTTAATCCTTGGCAAAATCATTTCTAAATCCACTCCTACCACATAGGCATCGTGCAAAAAAACAGCAATAAACTGCCCGGTATGGGAAATCGAAATATGCCTAGCCGTATCTTTCAAATGCGGTTTCCCGAATTCGTCCTTAATCAATTCAACAAACAGTTCGTTATTTTTAACCATTTTTTTAAGTAGAATTCTTACAGCAACATATTCGAGCTTTCGTTTTTGAGTTTTTATTTCACCAACAAAAATATCATTCTTTGCCTCATATATTTCTAAAAGCTCTTCTAACGATTCGGTGATTTTCCAAATGCACAGTTGCGAATTCCTGCCAAAGTCTTTTTCGTAATAAAGGGGCATTTTCTGATTGATAGCTGTTGATTGTAGATTGGTGATTGATTGGTAGGCTTCTTTTTTTTAAATTTGCACAAAAATCAATAAAATGTCGAATATAACCGTAGAAAAACACGTGAAATACAAAGTAAAAGACATTTCTTTAGCTGAATGGGGCAGAAAAGAAATCAAATTAGCCGAACAGGAAATGCCGGGCTTGATGGCATTACGCGATGAATTCGGGAAAACCAAACCCCTTAAAGGCGCACGTATTGCCGGCTGCCTGCACATGACCATTCAAACAGCTGTTTTGATTGAAACATTGAAAGAACTTGGCGCTGAAGTAACGTGGTCGAGCTGCAATATTTTCAGCACGCAGGACCATGCCGCTGCGGCTGTGGCTGCTGCCGGAACTTCGGTATATGCATGGAAAGGAATGAATGATGAAGAATTTGACTGGTGCATTGAACAGACTTTGTTTTTTGGCGAGGAAAGAAAGCCTTTGACCTTGATTCTGGATGATGGCGGTGATTTAACCAATATGGTTTTTGATAAATATCCCGAACTGATTTCAGGCATTAAAGGATTGAGCGAAGAAACCACTACCGGTGTGCATCGCCTTTATGAACGGATGCAGAAAGGAACACTTCCTATTCCTGCCATTAATGTGAATGATTCGGTTACCAAATCGAAATTTGATAACAAGTATGGCTGCCGTGAATCGTTGGTTGATGCAATAAGACGTGCAACTGATTTAATGCTTGCGGGTAAGGTGGCAATTGTAGCCGGCTTTGGCGATGTGGGCAAGGGTTCGGCCGAATCGTTAAAGGAAGCCAAGGTGCGTGTCATTATTACCGAAATTGATCCTATCTGCGCTTTGCAGGCTGCAATGGAAGGTTATGAGGTGAAAAAAATGGATGATGCAGTTAAGGAAGCCGACATTATTGTAACCGCAACGGGCAACTTTAATATTATAAGTGAACGTCATTTCAAAACCATGAAACATAATGCCATTGTTTGTAACATCGGGCATTTTGATAATGAAATTGACATGGCATGGCTGAATGCCAATTATGGTAAAACAAAAGATACAATTAAACCGCAGGTTGATAAATATTCCATTGATGGAAAAGACATTATTGTTTTAGCCGAAGGGCGTTTGGTAAACCTGGGTTGTGCTATGGGACACCCTTCGTTTGTTATGAGCAATTCCTTTACCAATCAAACACTGGCGCAAATTGAGCTTTGGACTAATGCGGGCAAGTATGAAAACAAAGTTTATACTTTACCAAAACATTTGGATGAAAAAGTGGCGCGCCTGCATCTTAAAAAAATAGGGGTTGAGCTTGACTCGTTAACCGATGAACAGGCAAAATATATTGGTGTGCAAAAGAACGGTCCCTTTAAGCCGGATTATTACAGGTATTGAATACACTGATTCCTTAAAACATTTTCTGCATTCTTTTCTTCACCCAATTATTTTTTGCAGCAAGAGTAACCGCAGCGTTAGCCAGCCAGGGACGGTTGCCAATGAGGCGTTGAATTAAATATTTTGTTTTTAATTCTTTGCCAATAAGGCGGAAAAGAGCCGAGCCATACCCGCTCATAAAATTTTCTGAAAAATTATTTTGCTCAAAACATTTAATGGCTTGCTCCGCTGCCAACTTGCCGCTGAGCATGGCATTGCCTATACCCTCGCCTGTTGCGGGGTCAATAAGCGAAGCGGCATCGCCACACAGCATAAACCGACTGCCCGAAATCTTTACCCTGCGCGAACCCATTGGCAAGCCAAAGCCGGTAATCTCATCCAATGGTTGCGCATGTTTAAATCGGATGGAAAGCGCGGGGTGGTTTGTAATAATATCGGTTAAACTTTTGCGGAGGTTTATTTTATGTTTAGAAATATTTTCGCTCAGCATGCCGAAGCCTACGTTAGCAGTTTTATTCAGCAGCGGAAAAATCCAGAAATAAGCGGCAGGGTACTCTTTGAGCAAATGAATTTCCATGACATCATTGGCCGTATCAGCAATGTTTTTGTAATAAGCTCGCACCGCACCCGTATAATGTCTGGGATCCATTTTGGCTGCAATAAGTTTTTTTTCAATGATGGAATGTGCGCCATCGCAACCTATAACGAGTTTTGCGCGGAAGGAAATATTCTTTTCGGTGACGATTTCAACTTCTTCTTTCCCCATTATCACATCTGCTACGGCATGATTCTCCAGAAAAACTGCTTTTGAAATTTTTTTCATTACCTCAGCCATTCTGTTATCAAAATCGAGCCGAGTGGAGATGTATCCCTCCAGAGTAAAAAAAATATCAATGTATTTAAGATTAGGGGCAACTACGCGGCAACCGCGAACATTTACCTTCTTTTCAAAAGATTTTATTTCATCGGCAATTTCAGGTGAAATGGATTTTAAAACTTTAGGAACTCGCGATGGAATAGCATCCCCACACACCTTATCGCGTGGAAACTGATGCTTATCTAAGACCGCAACTTTTAATCCTGAATCTTTTAACGCAAGCGCACAGGCTGTTCCGGCCGGACCGGAGCCAACAATAACGACATCATAAAAATTGTGTGAGATTGAATTAATCGGATTAAAGTTTGGAGTCTGATGTTTTTAACTGTAAACTCTAAACTGTAAACTGCTTTCACATCGCAAACCTTTTAGACGCTTCGTTCCAGTTAACCGCATTCCACCAGGCGGCAATATAATCAGGTCTGCGGTTTTGGTAGTTGAGATAATAAGCATGCTCCCACACATCACAACCAATAACCGGGAATCCTTTTACTTCGGTAATATCCATTAATGGGTTGTCCTGGTTGGGTGTGGAACAAATTTCCAACTTACCTGACGAATTTTTAATGAGCCATGCCCATCCCGAACCAAAACGGGTAACTCCTGCGTTAGCAAATTTTGTTTTAAATTCATCGAATGAACCAAATGCCGAATTAATTGCATCGGCTAAAGCACCTGAAGGAGCACCCCCGGTACCGGGAGCCATGATTGTCCAAAACATGGAATGGTTATAATGCCCTCCGCCATTGTTGCGTACGGCTGGCGGATATTTGGAAATGTTCTTGCAAATGTCTTCGATGCTCATTTTTTCGGCATCGGAACCGGTAATAGCGTTATTTAAATTGGTTACATAAGCCTGGTGGTGCTTGCCATGATGAATTTCCATGGTGCGTGCGTCAATGTAAGGTTCCAATGCGTTAGCAGCATAAGGAAGAGCGGGTAGTGTAAATGCCATTTGATTTATATTTTAGTTTAGAAATTAATTACTTTCGCAAATGTACAAATTGAAATGTTTGTTTAACCTCAATTGTCATGTTTATCATAGAACAAAATGAATTAAAATATCTGCTTGTAGTTCTTCTTCTGCTTTGTACAAGTTCCTGCTCAAAGAAGGATGAAAATAATATGCCAGCAGATGGATCTTGCTCAGGCTTTTCAGCACCCTCATCGAGCAACAACGGACCGGTTGAAGTTGGACAATCAATTCAGCTTATCGCTGATACCGGTGAACCGGGTGTTTCATTTGAATGGACGGGGCCGAATGGATTTGCCTCATCTCAGCAAAGCCCTTCACTGAGCAATGTCACATTCGTCATGAATGGGTTGTATTATGTAAAAATTGCAAATGCAGAATGTTCCAGTTCAAATTCGTCAACTAAAATTATTATTAATGCTCCCTGCGGAACGCTTGCCGCAAATACTGCCGTGGTTGGTACGCAAACCTGGAATTTTAATTCGGGTATCACCTGCAATAACGGTGGACCCAATTCGCATTACCTCGTTAACGGAACGTACGGAAGCAATTTTCTCGATATTAATTTTAATAAATTTGACAAACCAACAGGGTTTACTGTTTTTTCGGTTGACGGAACAGGCAATCCTTCGTTCGATTCTTCAAAAGTTCAAATGACGGTAAACGAATCGGGAGTTGTTTACAAAGCGGTTGCAGGAAGTGTGTATGTTGGAAACGATAGCGGCATTCTCACCGCCAGCTTTTGTAATATAACTTTTACCAATAGCTCAAATGGTACATCAAAGACAGTGCGGGCGCGCCTTAGCTGTAATTGAAACAGTGAGAGAAAAATATATTTTCTCAAAAACTTTTAAATGTGAATTAAACGGTTACCTTTGCGCCCCATAAATCAAAATAAAAATCAACTTAAAAATGAAAAAATTACTCGCTGTTTTAATGATTGCCGGTTTAACTGGTTTTGCTTCCTGCGGTAGCGGAGAGCAAAAGGCTGATGAAACCACTGCTACTGATACCACAATGGCTGCTCCTGTTGAAGAAGCTGCACCGGCTGATACTGCTATGATGGCAGATACATCTGTGCATCAGTAATCATTAAAATTAAAAAAGATAAAGGCCCTCCGTCAAATGACGAAGGGTTTTTTATTTATCAGGCGTTCCGGTTTAGCTGACAGGCTCGTAAGGCAGGTTCTTTTTTGACAATCTCTTTTTCACAGTTGATACAAATGAACTTCCTGAAATCTTGCTTTCTGCCCAACTTATAAAATCGAAATACTCATACACGATTTTTTCAAAAGGGTCTTTTGATAATAAATTCAATTCATTTTTTAAAGTTGTATAGGATAGTATGGTTTCCTTGTCATTATATGCTTTTTGAATTTTTTTAATGAAGTTAAAAAACACGCTTTCGAACCGGTAAATACGTTTACGTTTTTCAAGATACCGGAGCGTTGATTTAAAAGCATATGGAATTAGGTCATTATTACCCATCTCAAGATGAATGATAAGGTTCAGAATTTTAGCAAAACAATAAATATCCATGCTCTCATCGAGCGAAGTATCGTTAAGCAAATGGTTTATCCAGTGAAGGGCTCTTGAAAAATTGCCCACCGCAAAATATACGATAGCAATATTGAAATAAAAATAAGCAGCACGCACTTTATTTATTTTGCCACGATATTTCTTCAACCCGTTTTCTATATGCGGAATCAGCTGAATGGCTTTTTCGAACATGCCGGTTTGAATAAACACGCTCAGCTCCGCGCTATACGAAGTGGAAAAAAGTTTTATTTCGAGGTCTTCAGTCATTTCACCCGAAAAACTATGTGGTATTGATTTTAATTTTTTCAGGTAAACCGGAATCTCCTTAAACTTTCTCAATTGAGTACATACATAAATCATATTGCTCAGCACTGCAAAATATTTGTTGGGCTCTTCTTTAAAAAAAGTCGAATTACCTTCAATAAGCTTCAGGTGTTTTTTGATATAGTCGTAGCTGCTTTTATAATCGCCAATTCCAAAATAGTATGCCGTGTAAATATGATAATACAAATAGCGCGTTTCATAGCTGAGCGCTTTGTCTTCGCTTTTTAATAAAGTGGTGTCAATAATATTTTTAAAGCTGGCCAGTTCTGCGTTGTCTCTTACTTTTCCCTGCTTATTCAGCAACATTATGAGCCGGCTTTTTATATACCAGAATTCGGCATAGTTGGTAATTTTTTCAATCACCAACTGATCCTCTTCAAGCAATCGGGTAATGTCTTCAAATGATTTTCCCGAATACGATTCTTTTTCAAGAAGCTTTTTTTCCCACTTAAAGACATCAATTAAAGCCGGGTATTTTTCATTCTCAACTGCGAGTCGTTTTGCTTTTGCCAGCATTTTATAGCTTTCATCATACAGCGATTTTTTAAAAAGAATTTCGGCAAAATGCAGCAGCTTGCGTATTTCAACATCGGCCGAACTATCGGCATGAAAAGCATCCAGACTGCGTAATACTGTTTCGTATAAGCGGGCCTTTGCTATTGCGGGTCGGGTTTGAAAAGTATGCTGCTTAAATAATTTCATCAGCTTTACTTCATCGTATTCAGACTGCGCATCAATTGCTTCAAATAAAATGAGATTATCATTTTTTTCACCTATCGTATGCCGGGCGGCAAACAGCTTAAAATATCGCTTTTCGGTTCGTGAAAGTGATTTTATCAACCTGAATAAATGATCGGAAGCAGGCTTAGACATGTATACTTATGTCGTTTTTTGTTTTAAAAATATAGTTCGATAATCCACTTATGCAAAGATTCAAAAATTAGTTTACCCTTAGCAACAGGACAAACCTGAACCCATCTTTTAACTCTCATAAGGCAATATAACCAGTTTAAAGTTTGATTTTGATTTTCTTTTGATTGACTAAAGTTAATGAAAATATTGGTGTTTGAAATGTGATTTACGTGTCATTTTTTATGCTCTGAGCAGCGTTTCAGACCTGTATACTTATCTGATATTTTGATTTGGATAATGGAATCCATCACGTCTAAATTTACGTTCGATTTAAAAAAACAATTGCAGAACCAATCTAAAAACTGTTAATCATGAAAACAAAAATCTTATTCATTGCTGTATTTGTTGCCGCGCTTTCGCTTACAAAATCTAACGCACGCGAAAACGTAAACTCAGGTAATACGCCACCAAAAAATTCTCCAAACGGTATTTTGGCAGGTTGTTCATCAACCACAGCTCAAAAAGATCTCGATATAAATAACGTACGTACCCGTATTCTTGTAGGGGGCGATATGTGGTGGGATCTTACTACAGCACAA
>JBIOHJ010000021.1:0-30645 GCA_044448905.1 Bacteroidia bacterium
ATCTCGGTTGCTACATCAGTGATGAGCTTTGAATATAAAAATCTTATCATCAACCTGCTCGATACGCCCGGTCATAAAGATTTTGCCGAAGACACCTACCGCACACTCACCGCTGTAGACAGTGTGGTTCTTGTTATTGATTGTGTGAAAGGTGTGGAGCCGCAAACCGAAAGATTGATGGAAGTTTGCAGGATGCGCAATACACCGGTAATTGTTTTCATCAATAAACTAGATAGGGAAGGAAGAAATCCATTCGACCTTCTTGATGAGATTGAACAAAAACTGAATATTAAAGTGCGCCCGCTGAGCTGGCCCATTAGCATGGGGTTTACTTTTAAAGGCGTTTACAATTTGTACAATCACAGCCTGTATTTATTTCATCCCAACAAAAAGGCGAGTGAAGAAGATGCAGTACATATTAAAGATGTAAACGATCCTGTTCTTGACAAGCAGTTGGGAAAATATGTAGAACAGCTTCGCGAAGATGTTCACCTGATTGAAGGTGTTTATGATAAGTTCGATAAGAAAAAATATTCCGATGGGCAGCTTGCTCCGGTTTTTTTTGGCAGCGCAATCAATAATTTCGGAGTAAAAGAATTATTGGATACGTTTATAGAGATCGCACCGCATCCCGCTTCACGGATTACCGAACAACGGGTAGTGGAGCCGTATGAAAAAAAGTTAACAGGCTTTGTCTTTAAGATTCATGCCAACATTGACCCAAAGCACCGCGACAGAATTGCATTTTTAAGAATCTGTTCCGGGAAATTTGAACGTAGTAAATTTTATCATCATTCACGATTGGGAAAAGAATTGCGGTTTAATAATCCTTATTCATTTCTTGCCAAAGAAAAAAATGTGGTGGAAGAAGCCTATCCCGGTGATGTAATCGGGTTGTACGATACCGGCAATTTTAAAATAGGTGATTCAATTACTGAAGGAGAAGAATTGCTGTTTAAAGGAATCCCACGCTTCTCTCCCGAAATTTTTAAGGAAGTAATCAATACCGACCCGATGAAATCAAAACAGCTCGATAAAGGAACAGAGCAATTGACTGATGAAGGCGTGGCGCAATTATTTGTCCAACCCGGTGGAAATAAAAAAATTATCGGCACGGTTGGCGAATTGCAGTTTGAAGTAATACAACACCGCTTGTTGAATGAATATGGTGCATCGTGCCGTTTTGTTCCCATGCATATTTATAAAGCGTGCTGGATAACATCGAAAGAAAAAAAGAAATTGGAAGATTTCATTCGTTTTAAAATGCACCAGGTTGTGGAAGACAAAGACAAAAATCTTGTTTACCTTGCCGAGAACAGCTGGATGCTGCACCAAATGATAAATAACAACCCGGATATTGAGTTTCATTTTACAAGCGATACGGTGAATGGGTAATCATTCAATAACCATTATCGGTGCGGGACCGGCAGGTGCTACTGCTTCGCTTTTCCTGGCTAAAGAAAAAATTCCTCATACAATAATTGACAAAGCGTTTTTCCCGAGAGATAAAGTGTGCGGTGATGCGTTAAGTGGTAAGGTGTTGCCGATTCTTAAAAAAATAAATCCGACTTTTCTTGAGGAAATTGCGAATGACAAAGAAACCGTCTTGGGAAGCTTCGGAATTAAATTCGCTGCGCCCAACGGAAAAAGCATTGACATTCCATTTAAAAGTGTAACGAGCAAAGTAGCTTACGCACCGGGATTTATTTCGAAGCGAATCGACTTTGATAATTTTCTTATTTCTAAAATAGATAAACAATATGCTGAGTTTTTACAAGGGACTGAGTTGATTGACTTCATTCAAAAAGGTAATGGAATTGAGTTGAGAGTTAATTGTAATGGTGAGGAGAAAATGATTTCTTCAAAACTTGTTATTTGTTGTGATGGTGACCGTTCGGTGATTGCAAAAAAAGCGGGAGGAAAAATTGTGGAGGATAAGCATTACTGCGGGGGCATTCGTGCTTATTATAAAAATGTTTCGGGAATGCATGAACAGAATTATGTCGAGCTGCATTTTATTAAAGAATTATTACCGGGATATTTCTGGATTTTTCCCCTACCAAACGGAATGACAAATGTGGGAGCCGGAATGTTGTCGGAGAGCTTAAGCAAAAAGAAAGTAAACCTTCGCGAAGCTATGCTGAAAGCAATTGCAGAAAATGCTACAATTAAAAACCGGTTTGCAAATGCAGAACTGGTCGGAAAAATCGTTGGATGGGGTTTGCCCCTTGGTTCTAAGAAAAGAAAAATTTCCGGTGAACGATTTATGTTGTGTGGAGATGCTGCTTCGCTGATTGATCCATTTACAGGAGAAGGAATCAGTAATGCAATGTACTGCGGAATGGTTGCTGCTGAAACTGCAAAAGAATCCCTGAATCAAAATCGTTTTGATTCAGAATTTTTAAAAAAGTATGATGAAAACATTTACAACCGCCTGTGGAGTGAGCTGAAATTATCTCACACGCTTCAAAAACTTTGCAACTATCCCCGGCTTTTTAATTTTGTAGTGAACAAAGCAGAGCGGAATCAAACTTTCCGCGAAACTATTTCATGCATGTTTGATGACCTGGATTTGAGAGAGAAACTCAGAAAGCCTTCTTTTTATTTTAAGCTTCTGTTTGATTGAGGAGGTAACGATGCACCTCCTTTGACTGAATTTATAATGTAGTTACCTTTGAAATCGTTTTTGAAAAAAATATGACCATCAAGATTATTATTGTTACAGTTCTTGTTTCGATTCTTGCTTTTAGAAATCACCAGCTGATGGGAAAATTAATTTTTAATCCCTATATGATTTCACACCGAAAGGAATGGTTTCGCTTTATCAGCAGCGGATTTATTCATGCCGACATGATTCATTTATTTGTAAACATGTACGTGCTTTACGTTTTTGGCGGAATGGTTGAAAATTTTTATTCGGAAGCCTTTGATGAAAAATCTGTACTTTATTTTATCCTGTTATATATCGGTTCTTTGATTGTTTCAATCATGCCAAGCTATAACAAGCATAAAGAAAATTATCTCTATAACGCACTGGGGGCTTCAGGAGCTGTTTCGGCTGTACTCTTTGCGTTTATACTTTTTCAGCCGTTAACCCCGCTTTATTTTTTCGGAGTGATAAAGCTGCCGGGCATTGTAATGGGAATTGCCTATTTGTTTTTTGAATATTACATGGGTAAAAAAGGTGGTGATAATATAAATCACGATGCGCATTTCTGGGGAGCAGTATTCGGAGTGGTTTTTACAATTGGGTTAAAACCATCTATTGCCATGCATTTTATCGAGCAGTTAAGGGCATTTTGATATGAAGATGTTTGTAAATATTAACGGCAAAATAATTTCAGCCGGAACCCCTGTGTTAAAAACAAGCAATCGTGCATTTTGCTATGGCGATGGATTGTTTGAAACTATTCGATGGCATAATCAGAAGATTCTCTTTTTTAACGATCATCTCAATCGTTTACTCAACGGAATGAAATTTCTGAAAATGGAAATTCCTAAAAACTTCTCTGCTGATTTTTTCAAAAAACAAGTTGCACAGTTAATTTCAAAAAATAATATTGATGGCGATGCGAGATTGCGATTGCAGGTTTATCGTAACCAAGGAGGTTACTACACTCCAAAAGATAATTCTGTCAGCTATGCTATCAGTGCTGAAAAGCTGAATTCGCACAACTATGTATTAAACAAAAAAGGATTGCGAGTTGGAGTATTTAATGAATTAGCAAAATCAATAAACCAGCTTTCAAACTATAAAACATGCAGCAGTATAATTTATACGCTTGCGGGGATTTATACAGTTGAAAATAAACTTGACGACTCTCTGATTCTAAATACCAATGGCAACATCGTTGATGCAATTAGTTCAAATATTTTTTTTGTAATAGAAAATAAAATTTTTACTCCTCCCCTTTCTGACGGATGCGTTGATGGCGTGATGCGAAAAAATATTTTACGGATTCTAAAAAAAGAAAAAATTACTTTTCAGGAAAAATATTTATCTGAAGAAGATTTGTTAAACGCCAATGAACTTTTTTTTACCAATGCTATTCAGGGAATACAATGGGTCGGAAAATTCAGTGGCAAGACATATAAAAATAAAATTTCAAAATCAATTTACAAAAAGCTTTTACAACTTGTCGGATAAGGCCAACCAAAGGTCGGTTTTGGTTTCTATCATCTTTAATGTTTCATTATACTTAACAGAACACTTGTGAAGTTCATCATGAAGTAAATTTCCGTTATTCATTTTTTCAATTAAATCCCTTTTCAAATTTTCAAGCTCAGCCAATTCTTTTTCCAGCTTTTCAAACTCAATCTTCTCCTTATAAGTCAACCCCTTTTTTATAATATCCCCGGCTTTTGGCTTTTGATTTTTGACTTTCTTCTCTTCCCTGCTTTCTTCCCCCTGCCTCCTGTCGCTTTCCCCCAGCTCATTCCTGTAATCAGAATAATTTCCATGTATGTCTCTTATTTTCCCTTCTCCTTCAAAAACAAAAACATGATCAACCAGGCGGTCCATAAAATAACGATCGTGGGTAACCATTAGGATGCAGCCTGAATAATCGAGCAAAAACTCTTCAAGAATATTCAGCGTAACAATATCTAGGTCATTTGTGGGCTCATCCAGAATTAAAAAATTGGGATTCTTAACAAGAATTGTCATCAGGTACAACCTTCTTTTTTCTCCACCGCTTAATTTCGAAACATAGGTTTGCTGCCTTGAAGGAGGGAAATTAAAATAATTTAAAAATTGCGAAACGGGTAACCATTTTCCTTTTCCTTTCCCGATTTCAACATACTCGGCAATTTCTTTAACCACATCAATTACCCGTTTGTCTTCCTTCAATTGAATTCCATCCTGCGAATAATAACCAAATGAAATGGTCTCACCTTGTCGTATTTTTCCTTTATCTGGTTTTACAAAACCCATTATCATATTGAGTAAAGTTGATTTACCCACACCGTTTTTACCAATAACACCCACCTTCTCTCCTCGCTTAAATGTGTAATTAAAATTTTCTACCAGTTTTTTTTCAGAATACGATTTGCATACATATTCCATCTCAAGAATTTTACTTCCCATTCGCTGCATCTGCATAGTAAGATTCAGCTTGTTCTCAATTTGCCTGGCTGTTGCTTTTTCTTCCACATCATAAAACGAATCAATGCGCGCTTTTTGTTTTGTGGTTCGTGCTTTGGGCTGCCTTCTCATCCATTCCAATTCTCTCCGGTAAATATTTTTTGCTTTTTCTGTTTCACTTCTCTGCTGGTATTCGCGCTCGTGTTTTTTTTCAAGGAAATAAGCATAATTACCGGTGTAGGTATAAAGCGTACCATTATCTAATTCCGCAATGGTGCCGCAAACTTTATCCAGGAAATAACGGTCGTGGGTTACGAGCAAAACAGTTTTGTTCAATGAAATTAAATAATTCTCCAGCCACTCAATCATATCGAGATCGAGATGGTTGGTAGGTTCATCGAGCAATAGAATATCAGGCTCTTCAACTAAAAGCCGGGCAAGCGCAATCCGTTTTTTTTGCCCGCCTGAAAACTGCTTAATTTGTTTTTCCAAATCATGAATGCCAAGCTTGCCAAGAATCTCGTGCGCCTTGTGCTCATAATTCCATGCATGGAGCGAATCAATTTTATCTGTAAGCCTCTGCAATAATTTCTGATCGGCATTTTCACCTGCCTCAATACATTTTTCATATTCGCCCAATACATGCAGCACCGGGTGATCTTTTTTAAAAATACAGTCTGTTACAGTGGACTCGGCATCAAACTCAACCTGCTGTTCAAGGTAACCAATGCTGATTCCATTGCGCATAGTTACTGTTCCCGAATCAGGTGATTCTTTTCCGGAAAGTATTTTTAATAATGTCGTCTTACCACTACCGTTAGCCGCAATCAGTGCCATCTTCTGATTTGCGGCAAGTGAAATACTTAAATTTTTAAAAAGGGGAGTTTCGTTAAAAGCTTTGCTGAGCGATTCGGCAGTGAGATAATTCATCGGGAAAAATTTAAGGTTTACGGTCTACGGTTTTTTCCAACTGGAAACTGCAAACCGTAAACTTCAAACCAGCGAAGCTTCGAGCGTAATTGCCACACTCAATGCTTTCGAAACCGGGCAGGTTGCTTTGGCTTCATTGGCGCATTCCTGGAATTTTTCATTGGTAATGCCCGGAACTTTTGCTTTTAAAACAAGATGCGAGCTGTCAATTGTACCGTTATCAATATTGACGGTGCAGGATGTTTCAATCATTTCGGGAGTAAAACCGGCAGTGCCTAAAATAAAACTAAGCTTCATGCTGAAACAACCGGCATGTGCTGCTGCCAGGAGCTCTTCGGGGTTTGTGCCAGTGCCTTCGGCAAAACGGGAGCTCCATGAATAAGGGCTTTTATCTAATAATTTGGTTGGAGTAGTAAGGTGTCCGCTGCCTTCTTTTCCTGAGCCGTTCCAAACGGCAGTTGATGTGCGTTTCATAGTTGTTAGTTTCCGGTTTTCAGTTTTTAGTTTACTGTTAAAAAAATAATTGCTCAAAGTTAATCCAATTTCAGAACTTTGGCACTCAAAAAATTTACAAACCCCTTACATCAACTGTAAACTGAAAACCGTAAACTGTAAACATTTTAAACATCTCTATGAGACAATCCATAACTCCCATTCAAATTCGTTTTTGCGATGTGGATAAAATGAATCATGTGAACAACGCAGTTTACCTTTCCTATCTTGAACTGGCACGACTGAATTATTTTAAAGAAGTGTCCGCGAAAATTGACTGGTATAGTGTTGGAGTTATTTTTGCGCGCATGGAAATTGATTACCGCATCCCGGTTATGCTGAACGATAAAATTTTTGTTAAAACACATTGCAGCCGTATCGGGAATAAAAGCTTTAATCTTACCTACTCCATGTATAAAATTGAAAATGATAAAGAGATTGAAGTGGCAACAGCAAATTCTGTGCAGGTATGTTACGATTATAAATTAAATAAAAGCAAGGAACTACCCAAAGAGTGGAGAAAATGGCTTGAACTTTAAATTGTCTTTCACTGCTTCACAATCTTCCTCACACTCCGCTCACCATCGGCAATAATTTCAAGAAAATAAATTCCGGGGTTAACACTTAGAAAAATTTCTTTAGCCGAAACATTAAAAACAACTTCCTCCATCACCTTTTCTCCAAGCACATTGTAAATTTCAATTGCTCCTTTATTAATAATGTGGGGAAAGGTGATGGTGAAATTATTGGTGGCGGGGTTGGGGGAAAGGGTAATTGGAAAATTGAAATTGGAATATGAGGAAATACCAACCGTTGTGCAAAGAGTTGTAACTGTGCCACCGCTTCCAACTATTGCAGTAAGGTTTGTTATTATGCCACCCGAAGAAACTATAGTTGCCGGGCTTGTTACTTGTGTTGCCGGTGTAAATACAATTGTTGCTGTATTCCCCTGGTTGCATCCGCTGTTTCCGTTAGCATCGGTCTTGATTAAATAAAAATCAAATAGGCCAGCACCGAAAGCACCGCTAACTCCTGCAATAATATAGCCTCCATCTGCTGTTTGCATCACAGAATTTCCATAATTATAACTTGTTCCACCAAAGGTCCTTGTCCATAAGGTGTCACCATTAACATCAGTTTTAATTAAATAAATATCCTCATTCCCGATGAAACTATCTGTATATCCTGTAATAATATATCCTCCATCATTGGTTTGTCGAAATGAATATCCACGGCTATCGTTAACTCCAGCATTATAGGCTTTTGACCATAAAGTGTCTCCGCTTGCATTCGTTTTAATTAAATAAACATTTTCATTGCCATTACCAAAGCTATTTGTCCATCCTGCAATCATATATCCTCCATCATTGGTCTGTTGAACTGCCAAACCATATTCGTTTCCCGTACCACCAAAAGTTTTTGCCCATAAGACATTTCCATCAGAATCGGTTTTAACTAAATAAATATCGTTTAAAGTCCCGCTAAAATTATCTGAATACCCTATAATAATATATCCCCCATCTGTAGTTTGCATAACGGAAAGCCCTGTCTCACTTCCTGTTCCTCCAATGGTTTTTGTCCATGAAGTATCTCCATTGGCATTGGTCTTAATTAAGTAAACATCATAAGGGCCTGCACTGAAACTATTAGTATGTCCTGTAATAATATATCCTCCATCTAAAGTCTGTTGAACAGAAGTTCCAAAATTATAACTTACTCCTGCTCCACCAATGCTTTTACTCCACAAGGCATTTCCATTAGCATCGGTTTTGATTAAATAAACATCAGAATAGCCCGAATAATTTGTGTAACCTGTAACAATATATCCTCCATCCGAAGTTTGTTCAACAAAATTTCCAAAATCATCACCCCCACCGCCAAAGGTTTTTGTCCATAAAGTATCTCCTATAGAATCAGTTTTGATTAAATAAATATCTTCATTACTTGGACCTGAACTGTTACGAACTCCAACAATAATATAACCCCCATCTGTAGTTTGTCTAACCAGATTTGCCATATCACTGCCAAATGTTCCATACACTTTTTGAAAAGTAATTTGCTGGGCAACTGAATTGCCGATTGAACTAATCAAAAAAGCCAGGATGTAAATGTTTTTCATGAAACGAAGATAAAGAATGTTTCCATTTCCAATAGGCTTCTTTTAAAAACCTTGTAATAACTTATTCAGTTCTGCATAATATTTTTAAGTAATACGCAGTAATTTTGTACTAATAGTGTAATACCCCATGAAGAAGAAGAAGAAAAAAGTAATAAGCAAAGTAAAAGAGCCGGCAGCCGCATACAAAAAGAAGAATGGAGGAAATAAAATTGTTTTTTTTAACTCATTTGAGGAAATGAATGAATATGACCAAAAAGAAATGGCAAGGCTGACTCCTGTTCAGCGCCTGCAAAACATAACAGGAATGTTAATGGAAGTGTATAGAATAGAGTTGAAAAAGCCGGTTTCAGATATGAGCATTTACTTTAAATAACAATGGAAATTGTACTTCCTGTTTTCAAAAAGCTTCTGCTTCTTTTGAACAAACATAAAGTAAATTATATGCTCATCGGAGGTTACGCAGTGATTTATCATGGATATGAACGCAGTACCACCGATATGGATATTTGGCTTAAACCCGATAACCACAACCGTGACAAACTTATTCCGGCTTTAAAAGAATTTGGTATTGGTGATGCAAGCCTGCAAAAATTATTTGCTGTTGATTTTTCGCAAATTCAGTATTTTTTCTTCGGTGAAAAACCGGGCAGAATTGATTTTTTGACACAGATTAATAACGTAACCTGGTCAGAAGCAGAACCGGAAGTAAATTATTTACCCCTGCAGAATGAAATGGTTCCTGTAATTCACTACAGTCATTTGATTCTTTCAAAAATAGCAAACAACCGTCCCCAGGACAAAGCCGATATTGAAATGCTGCAAAAAATAAATCAGTTCAAAAAGAAATAACTTAATTCAATTATAAATATACGCCCTATGCTCAAAAAAATAATCTACACCATTCTCGGTTTAATACTTCTGCTGCTTATTGCAGCTGTTACCATTCCCATTTTATTCAAGGATAAAATTGTGGCGAAGGTGAAAACAGAAATCAATAACAACATCAATGCAAAAGTGAACTTTGGTGATTTTGATTTGAGCATTCTCAGGCATTTTCCCAACCTTACTTTTTCGATGAATGATTTAAGCGTTGTGGGCATAAATGAATTTGATGGCGATACGCTCACCAATATTAAATCGCTCGATATAGGTGTGAACCTCTGGAGTGTTATAAGCGGTTCGCAGATTACCATCAGCCGCATTACGCTCGATAAACCGTACATTAATATCCTCGTTCTTGAAAACGGCAAAGCGAATTACGATATTGCCAAAGGAGATACCGCTGCAGCTTCGGGCGGTGAAGCATCTTCTTTCGAAATGAAGCTGAAGAAATACGAAATTAATTCGGGCTTGCTGAAGTATGATGACAAATCGCTCACTTTTAAAATGGAGCTTGCAAATATTAACCATACAGGCAGCGGTGATTTTACACAGGATTTGTTTACGCTGAGCACTGTTACCACAACCGATGCAACCAATCTCTGGTTTGGCGGAGTAAAATATTTAAGCGAAGCAAAAACCGATTTGAAAGCTGAATTGGATATGGATATGAAAAATTTTAAATTCACTTTCAAGCAAAACGAAGTGAAACTTAACGAGCTTGCTTTCGGGATTGACGGCTGGCTTGCCATGCCTGCCGAAGATATTGAAATGGATATGAAATTTGATGCGCGTAAAAATGAGTTTCGCAATTTTATTTCGATGATACCCGGTGTTTACCGCGAAGGATTTAAGGATTTGAAATCATCCGGTACGCTCTCGCTCGATGGATTTGTAAAAGGGACGTACAACGAAAAGCAAATGCCCGGCTTTGGTGTGAATGTGATTATTCAGAACGGAATGTTCCAGTATCCTTCGTTGCCCACCGCTGTAAACAATGTGAATGTTGATTTGAAAATTAACAACCCTGACGGAGTTCCCGACCACACGGTAATAAATCTTGCGAAGCTTCATGCCGAAATGGGCAATGAGCCTTTTGACGCCCGGCTTGTTGTAAAAACTCCTGTATCCGATGCCGATATTGATGCCATGGCAAAAGGAAAAATTGATTTAGCTAGTATTTCCAAGATTGTTCCTCTTGAAGATGGCACCACTATGAAAGGAATCTTGCTTGCCGATATGGCAATGAAAGGAAGAATGAGCGCTGTGCAAAAACAGCAATATGAAAATTTCAATGCTTCAGGCTCCATGAAGCTCACTGGTTTTAATTACGTGAGCAAAGAGTATAAGGATGGCGTTAATATTAATAGCTGTGAACTGGTTTTTAATCCTAAAAATATCGGGCTGAATAATTTTGATTTGAAAACCGGCAATACGGATGTAAAAGCAAACGGTACGCTCGATAATCTTTTGGGATTTTATTTTAAAGATGAAATGCTGAAAGGGTTTTTGAATATAACTTCCAATCAAATTGATTTGAATCCTTACATGACTGCGGAAACTTCGGGCACAACTGCCGCAACTTCAACTGCCGACACCGCGAAAATGGAAGCCACGGATATTCCTGCTAACATTGATTTTGTAATGACAGCAACTGTCGGGAAAGTTTTGTACCAGGATTTGATTCTTGAAAACGCTAAAGGAAATATTTCTGTAAAAGAAAAAACACTCGGGCTGAATGATGCCGGGTTCAACATGCTTGATGGTACAGTTCTGATGAACGGCTCGTATAATTCGAAAGATATTAAAAATCCTGCCATCAGCTTCGATTTGAAAATTGACAGGATGGATATTAAAAAAACGTTTCAGAAATTTATTGCGGTGCAAAAGCTTGCTCCCATTGCCGGAAAATGCAGCGGTAAATATTCAACGCAGTTCAGCGTAAACGGTAACCTTGACAAACACATGCAACCTGTAATGACCTCTCTGAATGGCGGAGGAAAATTGCAAACACACGGTGTAACGGTTGACAATTTTGAACCGCTTGTTAAGGTAGCTGATGCTTTAAAAATGGAGCAGTTTAAAAAAGCAACAGTAAGCGATGCCAATCTTAGTTTTAAATTTATTAATGGCAGGGTATATATAGAACCTTACGAGCAAACCATTGCAGGATTCAAAACAAAAATTGAAGGAAGCAACGGACTTGATCAGACTATTGATTACAAGCTCGGAATGCAGCTCCCTACTAAAATGCTTCCGGGTGCAGCCACCAGCGTTATCAGCGGGTTGATTGCACAGGCAAACAGCAAAGGAGCAAACATGAGCATGGGTGAAACTGTAAATGTGAATGTTAAGATTGGCGGTACAGTTACAAATCCGAAAGTGGAAACCGGTTTGAAAGAAGCCGCCAAAGGCGCTGTTGATGATTTAAAAGCAAAAGCCGCAGAAGAAATAGAAAAGCAAAAGAAAGAGCTTGAAGATAAAGCAAAGGCTGAGGCTGACCGTTTGAAAAAGGAAGCTGAGGATAAAGCCAAAGCCGAATCTGACCGTTTAAAGAAAGAAGCCGAAGCAAAAGCCAAAGCGGAAGCCGACCGCATAAAAAAGGAAGCCTCGGAGAAAGCAAAGAAAGAAGTAGAAAAGGGGTTGGATAATTTGTTTAAGAAGCCGAAGTAAGAAATAATTTTATCCTGTTTTTTAGTGTTGAACAATTAGCTTTTGTATTGAAACTCCATTTTCTGATTGTAGTTGAACAAAATAAATTCCATCAGGTAATGTAGAAATATTTATTTCATTTTGTAGCTGTTGTTTTAAATTGCTCATGCTATAAATTTTTTCCCCGGTTAAGTTATAAATTTCAATTGATTTTAAATCCTCATCGCTTCGTAAAATAAATTGCCCGTTGCCGGGGTTAGGATAAATAGCAAACTCATTTGCGTTTTGCAGATATTCTATTCCTGTGGGAGTTACGCCAAGCCTGGCAACAAACATATCAAAACCGCTTCCTGTGTTACTCAACACAGACGGACCAAATGCGATTGGGTCACTGTTAAAGTAACCCCCGATAATTATATTGCCCCATGCATCAGCAGCTATTGAATTTGCAAATTCGCTGCTTGCTCCGCCTGAAGTTTGTTTAACTGCCCAATTTGGCGTACCTGCCAAATCACAGTTCAGCAGGAAGAAATCAGCATTTCCATCAAGCAATAAAGTAGAGGGGCCATAGGTAAGCGTATCATCTTGAAAAACACCACAGGCGTAAATAGTGCCGGGTGTAACGGTCAGCGCAAGCGCTTTGCTGTCTCCGCTCAATCCATGCGCCCACTGTACAGTGCCGGCAGCATCATACTTTGCAACAAAGGAATTATCACCCGGTGCATTAGGCAGAACAATGGTACCAAATGAAATGGGATCATTTGTAAAGAACCCTGCAATATAACTGTTGCCAGAAGCATCAACCGATACTGCATTTGCTCTGTCATCTCCGTTTCCACCTGCTTTCTTTGCCCACAGCACCGTGCCTGAAGAATCGTACTTTGCGAGAAACGCATCTGCCTGTCCGGAAGTGCTTGTTAAAGTAATTGTTCCGAATAAAGCAGTTGTAGCAAAATATCCTGCCATCAAAATGTTTCCTGATGCATCCACATCTACGGAATAGGCTTCATCATTGCTTCCTCCCCCCGCTCCTTTTGCCCACAGTACATTTCCTCCCGCGTCATACTTTACGACAAACACATCCATGCTGCCCGCCTGTGTCAATGTATAGGTTCCAAAAGTAATGGACAGGCTTGAAAACCTTCCTACAACAACCATATTGCCTGCGGCATCAACATTAATCGAATAAGGAATTTCCACTCCGGGACCGCCTTCTTTTGTCGCCCATAAAATGTTGCCCGAAGGATCATACTTTACAATAAATATATCACCTACATTACCCGCATTTGTAAATGTGTAAGTTCCGATCGTAATAGTGGGACTGTAAAAATAACCAGTTAGGTATACGTTACCAGCAGCATCCGTAGTAACGGAAAACCCTTTATCATCCATACTTCCACCAGCGCTTTGCGCCCAGAGGAAATTTCCTGACGAATCGTACTTGGCAATAAACATATCGTCAAAGCCCGGGGTATTGTTATATAAAATTACAGAACCTATGATGATGGAATCGCTTGCAAAATACCCGGAAACAATTACATTGCCTGCGGCATCGGCAGCTACAGTACTTGACTGGTCGTATGAAGTTCCTGTTGCGCTTCTTGCCCATTTCCAGCCCGGAATTTGCGCGAATAAATTTTCAGCGAATGCAAAAATTATAATTGCAATAAGTAAATGTTTGGAGTTCATTTTATGTATGCTTAAAATCAGTTTGGAAATATATAAAATAACACGATACAAAAAGTTGTGTCTATGATGTGCTGCGCAATTTTTTTAATCTTTATGTTTGCTCCGATAAATGTCGGAATTATTTTTTCTGTCGGACCGGTTTAATTTTTCCACATGTCAGCATGAATGTTGTTTCTTTCTATGTGCAATGGAGTTTTTCACCATTTTAATTAAAATACCTGTGTCAATGTCTTCCAGCTTTTGAATATGAACGCAGCCGCCACTAATTTTATGCTTTCCGAATTTTGCCAGCAATTCTTCACTTTTGTCGAAGTCAGATCCAAGATATAAAGTAATTGCATTTGCCCTTGATGCCATTCCTGCAAGCGGAGCATCTCCTTCCCGCCCGCTTTCGTATTTGTAATGATAGCTTCCAAAGCCAACAATGCTCGTTCCCCACATCTTTGGTTCAAGCCCTGTAGCTTTCTTTATTAAGTCAATTATTGCGGAAAAATCTTTTCGCCTTTTTTCGTCTTTTATTTTCGCCATGAAAGCCGTAACACTATTTTGTGTTTCGATTGTTTTATTTTTTGCCATACTATTATTTTGTTAATTCTTTTTTGAATACTGAAAGGAAATACATTACCGAACAACGTGTCCGCCCACTGGCGGAAGCCCTTCTTTTTTAAATTTCTTTTAATCGGCTGTTGTATCTAGTCAAATGTTTCATCACCAATTTCAAGAAGGTTATTATCTCTAAAGCCAGTTAAATTTCCTTCTATTGTGCTTATATTTCCTCTAACGTCAACCGTTTTGTTTGTTGTTGTATCAACTACTTTAATTCCACATTTTGATTTTTCTTCTCGTGCTGAGTAAGTGTGGTAAATAATATATTTGAAGTTACCGCTGATAAAATAAATATAGTTTAAATCAAGCCCTTCATTCTCTATTCCACCTCCTCGCAGATAAAAAGAATATGTAAATTTACTCCAACTATCTTTAATCTTCTCTGGAAATTCAAATTCAATTTTATCATTAGTTCCAAATCTATACACGATATATTTATTAGTTGAGTCTCCTGCCAAAACCATTTTTTTATTGTTCTCAGTAGTGAAAGAAAAGAGAATCTTTTCGTTTGGCAACAAATAATTTTGCCCGCTATTATGTTTACAAGCTCCAAGGATAAGTAGTAATAAAATCAGGGTTCTCAATGGTGTTGTTTTAATTAGTGATGCTGCCAAACAATAGCCGATAACGAAGAAGAGGGCAACGGTTAGTGGTAGTGTATTGCTGGTCGTTACTTTCTCAATTCTTCAAGCATATCCTTTGCATTTCCATTCTCCGGGTTTAATTCTAAACTTTTCTCATAGTTTTTAATAGCCAAAGCCTTGTCGCCTTTCATCATATAGGCTTCTCCTAAACTGTCGAATGCATTTGATGATTTTGGGAACGCAATAGTATTCATTGTAAAAAGGTCTATTGCTTTGCCGTAATCTTTTTGAGACAAAATATCGTACCCCTTTTCATTTATTATGTATTCTAAAATATTGACTTTTGTATCTCTTTTCTGATAGTTGTTTTTTGCTGCTTCAATTCCATCACCTAAAATTATATCAATAATTTGTTGCGTATATTTTTGATTAGTTTCGTTGTCGGCAACAGGTATGATTGGGTTATAATTTTTTTCAAAAATCATTTTCGACAACTCAAAATTTAATTTGTTAAAGTTTGTTTGATGCGACTTATTTGAAAGCATAATCAATGTAACATTCTCATCAATATATCTCATAAAGTCGGCATAAAAAATACGGTTTGAACCGTTGTGCCAGATTCTTCTTGTATTTCTATTTGTTTGAAAAACGTCCCAGCCATAACCGTATATGCTGTTATAATTTTCAGTTGCTCTTATTTTTGGATGGTATAATTTGTCTTTCGCTTCTTTTGATAATATTTTTTCGCCCATCAATGCTTTATGCCATTTATACATATCTTCAGTGGTTGAAAGAATTCCGCCATTGCCTTTAAGATGCCAAAAGGGCGCTGTACCGTCCCAATCTTTATCTGTTGGCTTTCCCCAAACTTTATCGTCATTATAATATCCGATTGCTATTTTATTTTTATCAAATGCCGGTCTTGAGTAACCTGTCATTTCCATTTCTGCCGGCTTCCAAAGGTTTTCATATAAATAAGTTTCATAAGTTTTACCTGAAGCTTTTTCTATAATAATTCCCAATAAGCTATACCCGATATTTGAATATGAAAATTCTGTCCCGACAGCAAATCGTAATTTGGAATTCATTACCGTATCAAGAAATTCCGCTTGACTTATTTTGTCATAATCTTTGCCTGCCACACTTTGAAGTCCAGATTGATGCCGAAGCAAATCGTGTATTGTAATACTACTTTTATCAGTTGGAACATTCTCAAAATACTTTGTAATTTTATCATCAGTTGACAGTTTACCTTGCATTTCTAATTTCAGAATTGCGGTAGCAGTGAATTGTTTTGTAATAGAACCAATGTCAAAAACGGTATTAGGTTCATTTTTTATTGACTTTGCCTTATCGCAGAAACCGTAACCCTTTGAGATTACTTTTTTACCGTTTAATTCAACAAGTACTGTTCCCGAAAAACCAACTTTTTCAATGGTGTCTAAATAAGTTTCAATTCCTTTAATTGTTTGTAATGTTGATACTGAATTTTTAGTTTGGGAAAAACCAGTTTTGCTGATGGATAGCAGAAGCAGAAGAGTTATAAGTGTTCCTTTAATTTTTGTCATATTTTGTTGTTGATTTTGAACTGTTCAAAGTTAGCAGAATGTTCCTGCGAAAACGGAATAGCATTGCCGATAACGAAGAAGACGGCAAACATGCAGTGCATGTTTGAGCGGGGGATGTGCAAAAAGAAATTAAACCTGTCCAGATCGACCGCAGGGAGTATCGGGATGCACCCGAGTTTATTTACGCTACACTGTTTATTAGAAGCACAACTCTTCGTTTACCTCTCAAAGCCCTTCTTTTATTTATTTTAATTTTTATGTTATCGGATGTGCTACTGCTCATTTGAAATTGTGTTGTTTCAATCTTTCTTAACAACAAATTTTTTGCAGTAACTCCTTTCTCCATCAAAAACTTTCACAAAATAAATTCCTTCTGCAAAATTTCCAATATTAATTTCTTTTTTTGATTGATTCAAAATATTTTCTTCATAAACATTTTGTCCAAGTGCATTTAATATTTCAATATTCCCATTTATAATCCTATGCTGATAGGAAATAATAAAATTACCTGTTGTCGGATTGGGAAAAACTTTCAGTTTATCATTTGAATTGTTTTCAATAATTCCAGTTGAAGATTGACCTAATTTTTGAATAAAAATATCATAGCCTCCTACAGCAGTAAGATTGTAAGTTCCTCCATTCGGATCAAAGTCAACTGTTGAGGTAAAGCAACCTGCAGTATAAACATTGTTTGAAGAATCGATTGCAACTGAGCATGCAAAATCCCAGGTTACACCTCCGATACCTTTGGCCCAAAGCAGAGAGCCTGATGTATCAAATTTAGCCGTGAAAATATCATTGACGCCTCCTGTCGATATTAGATTATATACCCCAGCACCAAGATCAAAATCAATAACGCCAGTGAACCCACCAGTTATATAAATGTTTCCTGGCAAATCCATTTTAATGCAGTATGCAATGTCATCACCATAACTTCCGAAGCTTTTAGCCCATAATAAATTTCCCAATGAATCAAGTTTGGAAATAAAAAAATCATAATTTCCCGATGATATTAAATTAAATGTATTTGGTCCCGGATCAATATCCGCAGTATCACGAAATATGCCAGTTAAATAAATATTTCCAGCTATGTCTATGACGACCGAGTAACCATCGTCCGCCTGACTTCCTCCCATTTGCTTCACCCAAACAAAGCTACCGGAAGAATCTAACTTTAAAATATAAATGTCGAAGTGTCCCGATGAAGTGAGATAATGTGAGGTTGTATCAGGATTAAAATCGCAAGTTCCCCAAAAATTTCCAGTGATATAAATGTTCTGCGAAAAATCAAGTGCGATTGTAACTACATTATCATAAGAATTGCCTCCAATTTGCCTAACCCATATCAAACTACCGGCAGAGCCAAGCTTGGAAACATAAATATCATTTAAGCTGGCAGAAGTTAAATTAAAGATTCCCGGACCGGGATCAAAATCAACTGTTCCATTAAAACATCCCGTGGTGTAAACATTTCCGAAAGCATCTGTTGTAATTGACATTCCCGAGTCAGATCCCGGGCCTCCCATTTGTTTTGCCCATATAAAATTCCCAGAGGAATCAAATTTTGAAATGAAAATGTCGTTATAGCCGGCTGAAGTCATGCTAAAATTTCCAGCAGAAGGGTCAAAATCTGCTGTTAATTTAAAATAGCCAGTGACGTAAATATTTTCCAAATTATCTCTGGCAATATAAAGACCATAATCTTCATCTGCACCTCCAATTTGTATAGCCCATGAAAGATTGCCATTATGATCCAGTTTGCATACAAAAATATCATCCAACCCATTTGAAGAAAGATTATATACCCCAATACCAGGATCAAAATCAACTATTCCGTTAAATCGACCTGTAGCATAAACGTTACCCATTGCATCAGATGTAATAGAGTATGCAATGTCCGATGAATTTCCTCCCATTTGTTTAGCCCAAAGGAAGTCTTGAGAACTAGCAATGGAAAAGATACCGCATAAAGCTAAGATTAAAATAATGATGCGGAATTGTTTCATAGTATATTTTGTGAAATTGTTCAATGCTATACTGTTTAATTTAGCGCTGTCGCCCAAGCATATCCGATAATAGTTATAATATATGCAACTCTAAACTTGGTCAGTTGCATATATTCCACCAAAAATAACCATTATTCTGCACTTTTCCGAAACAGTTATACTTACACAGGGGGTAGCATTTAGACATACGTGGGAAAACTTTAAACATCCATAGGAAGCTTTTCCAAATACATTTATAATTCCTTCAAATAGTTCCGAAATGTTTCTAAATGGATTTAAAATTTCTCCAAATGGTTCCGAAATGTTTTCAAATGGATTTGGAATTTCTCCAAGTGGTTCCGGAATTTTTCCAAATGGATTTGGAATTTCTCCAAATGGTTCCGGAATTTTTCCAAATGGATTTGGAATTTCTCCAAATGGTTCCGAAAACTTTTCAAATGGTTCCGCAGTTTTTACAAGTCATTAGGCGAGAAATGTAAAACATTATCAATCAATTTATTTACCACAAAAAGCTTTTTTTAAGCCTCCTTAAGGTTAAGAATAGCTTAACGGATTTCATTCACAGGCCAAGGGGTGTTGAAAAGCTGTTTTAAACTTTTCATAAAATATTTTTTTAATTCCAAAATTAATTATAGTTTCACCCTTCTAAAATCCTTACCTCATGAAAAAACTACTACTTATTTTACTTGTTTGCATAAACGTAAACGCGTTTGCGCAAGTGTTCAGCTACCAGGGAAGCTTGCCGGCTTTAATTCCTGATAACAATACTACGGTTGATTTCGCAGTGCCTGTAACAGGGCTTCCGGCTCAAATCAACTCTTCGTACGGATTGATGCAGGTTTGTATTTCCATTACGCATCCGTGGGTAAGTGATTTAAAAATTTCGCTCACCTCGCCTGATGGCAACACCATAATACTTTCGCTGCACAATGGCGGATCAGGACAAAATTATTCGGCAACCTGTTTCCGTATGGATGCTGCAACGAATGTTGGTTCGGCAAACGCGCCCTTCCAGGGAAATTTTCTTCCCGACCAATCGGTTAATTATCTTAACAACAACCAAAATCCGAATGGTATATGGAATTTATCGGTCATTGATGTTTTTCCAACATCAGCAGGAAGCTTAAATAGCGCTGCTATACAATTTTCAAACAATCCTCCGCCCGATCCCACAAGCACACTTTTATGCACTACAACCAATGCTACGGGATGTGTATGTAAAAACCCAACATTAAATGATTGCGACCTGGTGCCCGATCTGGTTGTATCGCATCACATAATCCGCGACACATGGATGGAATCTCCCGGCCATGTTGAACTTTCCAATGCTGTGATTGATATCGGTTCGGGCCCGCTTGAAATAAAACCAACCGCCCAGTGTTATTGCGATACGCTGCCTGTTCCCTGCACCACTACTTCCTGCCCCGATGGCAGCCCTCCCAAAGAGAGAGTTAATCAGCGTATTTATCATAAAAACGCGAACGGAATGATGACCTATAATGATACACCTGCCGGAAATCAAAGCTTCCATCCCACGCATGGACACGTTCATGCCGAAGAATTTTGTGAATTTTCACTGCGTGTTGCAACCGGAAATCCCGATCCCACAACATGGCCCTATGTTGGCACCTGTCTCAAGCAGGGTTATTGCCTCATTAACATGGGCGACTGCAATAGTGTTGACAGCATCTGCATGAGTAACGGCACGGTTATCACCAACAGCATGCTGCCCAACCTCGATATGGGAACCGTTACCGGCTGCGGCCCGATGGGGCAGGGAATTTTTGTCGGCAATTATGATATTTACAGTTCAGGCTTCGGGCAGGTAATTAATGTTCCGAATATCTGCAACGGGCTTTATTACATTGTTGCCATCATTGATCCGTTCAATCATTTCATCGAGGAAGATGAAACGAATAACTGGGCGGCTGTACCCGTTATGCTTACGCAACAGCCGGGCACAGCGCTTAATGCGTCATTTACATATCAGCAGCAGGGTATGTCGGTTGCGTTTTTTAATTTTACTGTTGGCGTTACCCGTACATGGGATTTTGGTGACGGAACTGTTGTTACTGCTCCTTACCCTGTTCATCTTTATACCGCACCCGGAACTTACAATGTTCAGCTTACTGTTTTTAACGGAACGTGCGCGAGCACTTCGGTACAGCAGGTGATTGTTATTCCTACAGGAATCAGTTCAAATCAATCGGGAATATTTGATTTAAATGTATTTCCGAATCCCGCGCATAAAAATTTCACTGTCGAATATCAATTGGTAAACCAGTCGGAAATTAAAATTGATGTATTGAATGTTTTAGGTGAAAAAGTAATTCAGATAGCCAACGAAATTAAATTGTCAGGCAAGCATCACCTGAATCTTGATAACCTTGATGCAGGAACTTATTTCATCCGCTTAACTGCAAATGACCAGGTTTTGACAAAGCGGGTTGTTAAGTTGTAATCTCCGCGAACTCTTATTACTCCTGACAGGTTATCCAGATGTTTACAATATGGATTCCTGTCAGGTTTAAATTTTTCAGATTATTCTTTTAGACTAACCCTTATGAGAATTCACTTTGCCTTATTATTTTGTACTTCCGTTTTATTTTCATCATCAGCCTTTGCGCAAAAGCCTATAGTTGTTGAAGAAGTAATTAAAGAAATGAGCAGGGGAATGCAAACCGGTTACGAAGTATTAATTCCTGAAATTACTTTACGTGATGCGAAATCTGCTCTTTCAAAATACCTGCGGAAAGACAGCCGGGGAAAGGTTGAAGAAGCCAAAGGTGAATTATTTATTAATGGCGCGGTAAACAAAAATATTTCAGCCGATTTATTTACGGTGTATTCTAAATTGCTTGAAACAGACGATGGGGTAAAGCTGACAGCTTTTTTTACGGAGAATGATACTTTGTTTTTTACATCTTCGTTGAACCCCGACCAGGGAATTGCGATTAAAAAATACCTGCGTGATTTTGCCCTCATGCAATACCGTGATTTAGTAAAAAAAGATCTTGAGACACAGGAAAGAAAACAAAAGGAACTGGAACATCAGCTGGGAGAATTAATAAAAGCAAAGCAAAAATCTGAGCGGGTGATCAGCGAATCGAAACGAACAATTGAAAACAATAAAAAAGAAATTGCATTGAATAACCAGCAAGACAACGATAAAGCTGCCGCAGTGCTTTCACAAAAGCAAATTGTAAGTTCGTTGAAAGGTTCAGGCGGAGAAGAGGAAAAAGTTGCAGAGAAAACTTTAAAAAATTTACAGAATGATAAACGCAAGCTGGAAAAAGAGAAAGAAAGCCTTGAACGCGAAATTGATAAGCTTACCATACGAATTGAAGATGAACAACGCAGCATTGAGAACAACCTGAAAGCACAGGAGGGAAAGAATAACGAAATTGAAAAGCAAAAAGTAAAAGTAAAAATAACAGAAGTAAAACTGAATACTATTTTGTGAAAAGAATTTACTCAGAAATAGATAAAGATTTTTTTGCTGAAATTTATTTCTGAATTGTAACATTCAAAAACATAAATGCCGGTTTCTAATTGCGGCAAATAAATTACCGGGATTTCCTTCAGGATAATTGAATTTAAGATTTCTTTTCCTGAAATATCAATTACCCTCAGGTAATAATTTTCATAATTCAATTCATCAAAATTAATTTTCAGGCTTTTATCCCGGTAATCGTAATACATGTTGAAATGACTTAAGAAATTATTTTCGTTAATTCCAACAGTAAGAAAAAATGTAGAAATAAAATCGGGCAAGCCATAAAAACTTTTTCCGGTTCCTAAACTCACGGCACTATTAACATAATTGCACCCGGTTCCTAAAACATTTGGAAAATTAATTCGTGCAATAAAAGCGCTTCCGTTAATTCCGCTGTTAAGCGCCATATAAATTTTTCCATCGGGCCCAAGCTGCATTCCTCCCGCAGCCGTTGCAGTAATTGCTCCGACAGTTGTAAGCGAATTCATAATATCAACAGGGCTTCCTGCATTTAAATTGTACTGGTATAAAGTCTGGAAGTAAAGCGTATTACCATACAATCGGCTGCCATCAGGTGAAAATTCAACTCCATAAGCCGAAATGAACTGAACATTATACAAATGCAGCGGGTTCGAAACAATACCGGAAGCATTATCAAAATCGAACAATTCAAAAAATCCGTCAATATTTACAGCCAGTGCAATCTTATCTCCCTGCGGAGAAAATTTCATCTGACCTAAATTGTTATCAAAATTTCCTGTGTGTGCTGTTCCTGTTTGACTATTCACAGAAGAGGCATTAACACCTGAACCTGTAACTAAATAAGCGTAGAAGGTGCTGTCGCCCCAGCCATGCGCCATCACCCAAATGTCTGTTCCGTTTGCATGTGCAGTTCCGCAAAGTTTTTCGCTGGCAGTTGAAAGAAGAAGGGTATTTTTTGTTGCGGCAATAACATCTCCGTTTCCGCCATCAAGTGTCATATCAACTTCCGAAAAATGCAAGCCGTTGTTTGGCGGATCAATATACTCGCCCGCATCAGTCGTAAAAACATAAAAATTACTTGCCGAACCGGGCTTCTGAACAATTAAAGATGACTGGGTGGAAGAAGAGTGTCCAAGCAATCCTGTTCCGTTGGGCATCAGCTGGTTTAACTTATTAAACACACTTACTCCATCGGTATAAAACAATAAATTGCCTGTTGCATCTGAAATGGCAGCACAACCTTCCTGCGTAATCAACGCACCGCCACTAACTGCCACAGGAGTTCCCGATGAAAAATCAAGCGAAGCATGATTTCCGAAAAACCAATGATTTGCCTGCTGCGAAAACGATTTTGCAACTGAAAGAATCAATAGCAGGGCTATGAATTTGATGCTGCGCATAAAAATTATTAAATGTAATATTAATAAATTTGCGTGAATGAGTAATTACAGAGGTACAAAATGCTTTTTGTTTTTTAAAATATTTATTTTTTTTCACATCCTCTTTTTCTTACCAGGGTTCTTTTCTTTTTCTCAACAAATGAATCCTGCTAAAGCCGGAAAAATAATTGTCCCTTTTTTAAAAGACGGAGTCTACTTTACTTTTGATGATGTAAAAAAAAATAAGCCTAACCTGCTTCACGAAAACCTTTTCAAATCTTATTACGATACCATATTTACCATTTCACATTGGTCAAATACAATGAACCTGTATTATAAGAATGAGGAAGGAAAAAGAATCAGCCTGAGCCGTGATTCAATTTGGGGCTATTGCGAAAATGGAATTCCTTACATCTGCATTGGCGGATATTTTCATAAAGTAAATACTTTGGGCTCTATCAGCGTATTTACTGAATTTTACCCTGTGCTTCGTGATCCGATGCCTATTGTGGTAACCGATGTAAAGGGTTCAGCTGTTGACAGGCTCCTTGATTTTGAAAACGGAAGAATCGGTGATTATGATCTCGATAATTTTAATTTCATTCTTATGCGTGACGAGCCGCTGTTCAAAGAATTTAATTCCATTAAAAAACTGAAATCAAAAAAGAAAAAGATGTATTCATACCTTGAGAAATATAATGAACGACATCCTCTTTTTGAAACACCAACAAATTTGAATGAAAATTGATTGGTGTTAAATTCTACAACTGAAAAACCGGAAACTGTAAACACTTTTCATGCTTCGCAATTATAAATATTCACTTAGTCTTGTTCCGGCAGTTTTTGTAATTACAGGTAACTTGCTTGGTGGCTGGTGGGTTGCATTAAATACAGTTTTTTCGCTTGGCTTGCTGGTTGTTCTCGAAAATTTTGTACCTGAGAATAAAGATAACCGTACAGATGATAACCAATTATTTCCGGAAGCACTTTTATTTATTCATGTTTTAATGCAGGTGATTTGCCTGGCAACTTTGTTCAGGAGCATTTCTCATTTTAATTATTCGGCAATACAATTTTTTGTTTTATCCATTTCTGTCGGGATAAATACAGGCGCTTCATCCATTGTAATAGCTCATGAATTAATTCACCGTAAAAACAAATTTTACCAGCTTGCAGGAAAGTTTTTATTATTCACTGCCGGGAACATTTATTTTTTTGTTGACCATTTAAAAGTGCATCACAAATATGTGGGAACAAGCCTCGATCCCGCTACAGCCCGGTATGGCGAAAGTGTTTACAAATTTTTTCTGCGAACAACTTTCGGACAGATGAAAAGTTCGTTAAAAACCGAAGCGCAGCGATTGCAAAATAAAAACGCTTTTAAATACGGATTAAGAAATTATGTGATTGCTTCCCTCCTGTTGCTCATTATTTTTTATTCGGCTCTTTATTATTTTATCGGAACGAAAGCAGTAGTAGTGTTTTTAATCCAGAGTTTGGTTGCGAACTTTTTGCTTGAGTACACTAATTACATTGAGCATTATGGGTTAACAAGAAAGGAAGATGAACGCGTAACTGAAATACATTCGTGGCAAAGCGATAAAGTAATAAGCCGTTATTTTTTAATTGACCTTAGCCGCCACAGCGACCATCACTATTATGCATCTAAACCTTATCATACTTTAAATTCTTATGAGAAAAGCCCCGTGTTACCGGGTGGATATGTCTCGATGATTTATTATGCGTTGATTCCACCGCTATGGTTCAAAGTAATTCATAAAAGGATTAAAAAAACTTAGTTAAATTACTATCGTATTCTGTCGGCAGCCCTCACTAAGTCCTCATCTTTTTTTATTGCCTTTATTGCCATCATCAATAAAATTATCTGGAGAACCGGAAAATAACTTGCCGCCTGGTATTGCACACTTGATTCAACAGGATATTCGCTGCCCATCGCTTCTGATAAATAAAAATCAGCAGCTATAAAAGCAGCAGCAAGCAATAAAGAAAAACGGCAGAGCTTAATTTGCCTGGTACGATTTTTATATAAAAAAAGAGAGAGGGCAACTGAAATGGTTCCTATAACAGACAGGCCCGATAAAATATAAGCCGGAGATTTTGAAACAAGCTCCTTATCTTCAAATTTGAAAACCCCATAAATATCCAAACGGTAAGAAACCGGTTTAAGGATTTGCAATGCAGGGTTTGGTTCAATCGTTTTAATACTTACCGGCAAAAAAAATATTGAAACCCACAGGAGCAGAACTATTAACAAATATACCGATTGAATTCGCTGAATCATGAGGAGAAGTTATTTCCACAAATATGAAACTAATTCATAAATTTGCGTATAAATTCAAAGAATCTCATAAAAGAATACCTCAAAACTTGCATGTATGCGATTTTAGGCATATACTTGCACCGGATATTGACAAACTCACAGAACCAGTCATTTTTTCCATTCAATATATAATCATCATTTTTATTGTTTCTTCATAAATCTCTAAGGTAAATTTATTCCTTTCGGCTTTATCCAATTATAACCTCCATCTTTTTTCTTTCATCTGATCTTTCAAAAATTTAAATAGATTTTTAATGTACGATATTTTAGCGCTTAATGAAAAACTGCTTCCCGATTTAAAAGAAATTGCGAAGCAGCTTAAAGTCGAAGGCTTCGAAAACCTTCGCAAACAAGACCTTATTTATAAAATCTTAGACCACCAGTCACTGAACCCTGAGGTTATTCCTGCAAAAAGCAATCCGCCCGAAATAATAAAACCTGAAATTAAAACACCAACACCCCCTGCAAACATGGATGCAAAATCTGAATCTTCAAACGATAAATTTAAAAGGAAAAGAATCAGCCCTACCCGGTCCGATGAACCTGTTTCCTCCGATTTGTTTACTAACGGTGGTAACGGAAACAACGAAATCGAAATTCCAAAAACGGATAACAACAACATTTCCACAGCCAACCTTTCATCTTTTGAAGGTTACCAGCCACCTGAGCCGGTTTTCAAGGAACCTGTTAACAGGGAGCGAAAAATTGTGGAACCGGTTTACGATTTTGAAAATGCCGTGGTAAGTGAAGGAGTGTTGGAAATAATGAATGAAGGATATGGTTTTCTGCGTTCGTCCGATTACCATTACCTCGCATCGCCCGATGATATTTATGTTTCGCAGTCTCAGATAAAATTGTTCGGACTCAAAACCGGTGATACCGTGCAGGGAGTTGTTCGCCCGCCAAAGGAAGGTGAAAAATATTTCCCGCTGATAAAAGTAGACCTCATCAACGGCCAGGATCCCGCTATTGTGCGCGACCGTGTTCCGTTCGATTTTCTTACCCCGTTATTTCCATTTGAGAAGTTGAACCTTTCGGGCAAGGGTGCTACCGTAAGTTCACGGGTGGTGGATATGTTTACTCCTATCGGCAAAGGGCAAAGAGGATTGATTGTCGCGCAGCCAAAAACTGGTAAAACGGTTTTATTGAAAGATGTGGCAAATGCTATTGCCGCCAATCATCCCGAAATTTACCTGATTATTCTTTTAATTGATGAACGCCCCGAAGAAGTTACCGATATGGCCCGGAGTGTAAAAGCCGAAGTGGTTGCTTCTACATTTGATGAGCCGGCTGAAAAGCACGTAAAAATTACAGGCATCGTTTTAGAAAAAGCAAAACGCATGGTTGAATGCGGGCATGATGTGGTGATATTGCTCGACTCGATAACACGTCTTGCACGTGCTTATAATACAGTTGCACCGGCATCAGGGAAAATATTATCGGGAGGTGTTGATGCTAACGCCCTGCACCGCCCCAAGCGATTTTTCGGAGCTGCCCGTAAAATTGAAAATGGCGGGTCGCTTACTATTATTGCCACTGCGTTAACAGATACAGGCTCGCGGATGGATGAAGTGATTTTTGAAGAATTTAAAGGAACCGGCAATATGGAATTGCAGTTAGATCGCAAGCTTTCCAATAAGCGTGTGTTCCCGTCAATTGATTTGGTGGCATCAAGCACAAGGCGTGAAGATTTATTGCTCGATAAAGAAATGCTGCAAAAAATGTGGATTCTCCGAAACCACCTTGCCGACATGAACCCCATGGAAGCAATGGAATTTTTATTAGACCGCATGCGCGGAACGAAATCGAACGAAGAGTTTTTGGTTTCGATGAATAGCTAAGATTTCGCTGGAGAATTAATTCAAAAACTCCTTTGCCAGTACTTTCAAATCCATCCCGTCAAAATTTCCTGAGCTCATCATCAGCAAAACTGAATTTTCTTTTCTTGTTTTCACCAAATGATTTCTCATTTCCGATATATCGGTAAATACAATTAAATCATTTCTTCCAAAAGATTCTTTAACCTGTTCTGCAGAAATAGGTTTTAATTTTTTATGTTCTATGGTATGCGGATTATAATAAACAATAGCTTCGTCTGCTTCATCCATCGCTCCTTTATATTGATCTAAAAAGTCTTCATTCAGGCTGCTGAATGTATGCAGCTCCATGCAGGCAATGATTTTTCTTCCTTCGAACTGTTGTTTCACAGCCTGTATTGTTGCTTTCAGCTTTGAAGGTGAGTGGGCAAAGTCTTTATATACTGCAACCGAATCGTTCTTATTAACCAGCTCTAATCTTTTAGATGCTCCTTTGAAAGAAGAAATGGCAGAATAAAATTTTTCATCACTCACTCCAACCTGGTTGCAAACTAAACGCGCACCGTTTAAGTTCATCAGGTTGTGCTCACCGAAAATCAGTAAATCAGTAATCAGTTTAGAGTTCGGAGACAGCAGGCTGGTAACTCCGTTCTTAATTTCGTATCGGGGAATACCATAGGGGATTTTTGAAATTTTGTTTCCGGCAGTTTCAGCCAATCGTTTTACTTCTGTATCGTTTTCACAATAAATGAGCTTTCCTCCTTCTTCAATCAGGTCAATAAAAATTTTAAACTGCTCCGTATAATTTTCAAAGGTTGGAAATACATTGATATGATCCCATGCAATGCCGCTTAATAAGGCTATTTGAGGATGATAGAGGTGAAACTTCGGTCTGCGATCAATTGGAGAAGAAAGATACTCGTCACCTTCAAGAATAATTACAGGAGCATCATGCGAAAGCTTAACCATGGTATCAAATCCTTCGAGCTGCGCGCCTACCATATAATCAAAGTTCGTGTTGTGAAAATTCAACACGTGAAGAATCATGGCGGTGATAGTAGTTTTTCCGTGGCTCCCCCCTATCACCACGCGGGTTTTATCTTTCGATTGTTCGTATAAATATTCCGGGTAAGAAAAAATTTTCAAACCCAGTTCTTTTGCTTTTAATAATTCGGGATTATCAGCACGGGCATGCATGCCGAGGATAACAGCATCTAATTTATTGGAAACATTTTCAGGAAACCATCCCTCCCTTTCGGGAAGAAGGTTTAAATTTTTTAAACGCGTGCGCGAAGGTTCCTGGATTTCATCATCCGAACCGGTAACAATAAACCCTTTCTTATGCAGCGCAATGGCAAGGTTATGCATGGCGCTCCCGCCAATGGCTATAAAGTGAACGTGCATTGAGAAAGTTTAAAGTTTAAAATTTAAAGTTTTATTGAAGGGTTCAAATGTAAATTTATTTCAGCATAATTTGAAAAACTTACTTTTGAACTTTAAACTTAAGACTTTAAACTATGAAACTATATTCTATTAACACCGGCTATTTCAAGCTTGACGGAGGCGCTATGTTTGGCGTGGTTCCCAAATCCATCTGGGACGACCTGAATCCTGCTGATGAAAACAATATGTGCTCATGGGCGCTGCGCTGTTTGCTGATTGAAGACGGCAACAGGCTGATTCTTGTTGATAACGGAATTGGCGATAAGCAGGATAAAAAATTTTTCAGCTATTATTTCCTTCATGGTGATGATACGTTGGAAAAATCGTTAAGCAATGCTGGCTTTACTAAAGATGACATTACAGATGTTTTTCTCACGCACCTGCATTTTGATCATTGCGGTGGAAGCGTCCAATGGAATAAAGACCGCACAGGCTATGAACCTACTTTTAAAAACGCAACATACTGGATTCATAAAGAACATTGGGAATGGGCAACCAAGCCTAATGCCCGCGAGAAAGCAAGCTTTTTGAAAGAAAATATTTTGCCCATACAGGAAAGCGGGCAGTTAAAATTTGTGGAAGGGGTTGTTATGAATGGTTTGGATGAGAATGAAATTATCACACAATCAAATTTCAGCGATAAAATTGATGTGCTTGTTTCGCGCGGGCATACCAATGCGATGATGCACCCGATGATTCCTTATAAAGACAAAACGGTTATTTATATGGCTGACCTTTTGCCTTCTACCGGGCATATACCGGTGCCGTATATTATGGCGTATGATACGCGTCCACTTATAACACTGGAAGAAAAAATTAAGTTTTTAAATTTTGCTGCCGGTAACGATACTGTTTTATTTTTTGAGCACGACCCGGTAATTGAGTGTTGCACCCTGCAAAAGACCGAACGCGGAATACGAATGAAAGAAAGTTTTAAGCTGATGGATTTTTAGTTGAGTAATAGCCACAGATTGCACTGATTTACACTGAATATTCTGAAATATTATCAGTGATAATCTGTGAAATCAGTGGCAAGTGTTTTTTGTTCTTAATCTAAATATCCGCAACAAAAGCTCCCTGGTGCAGCACTGAATAATAATTCACGTTTAGCTTTTTACATTCCTCAATAATTTTTTTTGCTTTCCACAACGGGTTGGAGGAATCAATGATGAGCAATTTAAACTCGAAATGTTTTTTTACATCTTCTATTCGCTGCAAATTATTCCCGGAAATAACCAGGTAATCGAGCCTGAGTTTATTTTCTGAATTATTTTTATAATTCAGCTTATCTTTTATCACTCCAATTTTTTTATCATAAAACCTGATAATATTATTTTTAACCATGAGAACATGATTTTTTATCTCAGCATTTGTTTGATAAATAGTTTGTGTATTTTCAGTTCCCAGCGCCCACCAGTTATGAATTACATGAAACATCATCTTACTCTTATCATCATAAAGCTGCTTTGATGACAGGTAATAATTATTCTTTCCGTCAATAAAATCAAAAGCTGATTCTTTTGGAATAGAATATACAATAAACTTTTTCTGAGTGTTCAGTTTATACCTTTCGTAAAGC